>NZ_JAVDSM010000018.1:0-66134 GCF_031455315.1 Arthrobacter sp. 1088 | reverse complement strand
CGAACTCAACGACAGACCCCGCCAACGCTTCGACTTCTGCACCCCAAATGAGATGATCAGAACCTTCCTGTTGCGATAACCGCTAGAAACCGCCGAACTCGCCACACCTCAACGTACGCAACATCAAGACGCCAATGCTCGTGATCCACGGAGACAAGGATTATCGCGTCCCGATCGGCGAGGGCTTGCGGCTTTGGTACGAACTGCTATCCTCGTCGCAGTTGCCCGCGGACGACAACGGCCAGAGCCCGCACCGGTTCCTCTACTTCCCCGACGAAAACCACTGGGTACTGCAGCCGCAGCACGCCAAGGTTTGGTACGGAGTCGTGGAGCACTTCCTGGCAAAGCAGGTGCTGGGCGAGGACGTGGCGCTGCCGGAGGAGTTGGGGATCTAGTGACCGGAACGGGCGGCGGCGGATCAGCCTGCGGACATACGGCTAATTCCGGTGGCGTAGGCATCGAGGACTTCGAATATCCCGCGGTGCTGCCACACGCGGTTGCGGCCGCGGCCTGACGCTTCCGTCAGTACGCCGCGGTCCGTCAGGGTATCGAGTGCCCGCAATGCCGCCATCTCGCCAAGTCCGAGCTCGGTCACAAGGTATTTCGTGTTCACTGCAGGCTGGCCGATCAGTGCGGGCAACACCCGCCAGGCCGCCGCGTCCGCGCGCAGTCCCGTCATCTTAGCGCGGGACTCCTCGAGTTGTGCGACAAGGTCGTCGACCAGCCGCGACCCCGTAGTTGCGGCGATCCGGCTCGCCATGGCGAACTCGCGGACGATCGGGCCGGCATCGCCCTCCCGAAATGCGCCCAGTGCTGCGAAGTAGCGTGCGGTATCCACCAGGAGGCCCGCGGAGATCGGCACGGCGGTTGAGTCCACCAGGCCCTTGTTACGGAGAACCGACTGCGCCAGTGCTCGCCCTGTCCGGCCGTTCCCGTCCGGGAAGGGGTGGATCGTTTCGAACTGGGCATGGCTGATCGCCACTTGGACGAGTACGGAGACATCATGGCGATCGATGAACTTAACCAGGTCCGTGATCGCACCGGGAATGCGGTCGTGGTGCGGAGCGACGAACTCGGCCACCCGTGGCCCTGCCTGACCCGGGCCGATCCATACCTGCTCGTCCCGGAAACGGCCGGCGCCGGCAGGATCGAAGCCGCGCTGGTGGAGCATCAGTGCCTTGTGCATTGCGAGGATGGACTCCTCGCTGATGTCGTCGGCCAGTTGGAGGGCCGCCTCCATGGCTCGAACGTTGCCGATGACGGTGAGGGCGTTGGATTTGCCGCCCTCGTCGATCTCGGCAAGAGCGAGCTGCTTGGCGGACGTCGTCAACTGTTCTATCTGCGAGCTGGAGGCAGACTCTGTGCGCAGCAGGATCGCCGTCATTGGCCCGAGCGCGGGATTCTCTCTACCAAGGAGCCGCTGCGCGTGCTTGTCGAACCCGACCAGCTGTCGAGTGGCGTCCTCGATATCGGCGGAATCTTCGCTGGAGATGATGGGAGTCCAGGCGGCTATCGGCGCCGTGACGGCCGCCTGGTAAGGACCGGTTTGGCGCTCCACCTCCGCGCGGGAGTACATCTCCGGCGCTCGCGGCTTCCAGTCGAAGGTCTCGAAGGAGACCGGATCGACCGGAATACCAACGCGCGGATGTGTTGCCATGCCCCCAGCTTACCAACATTTATCAAGCTAAGTGTTGGTAAGCGCTTCCAGTCCACCAGATAGGCGTCCTGAAGCGTGGCCGCCACGGCCCTTTGCCAACAGATGGACCCATAAATGTTGGTAACCCCCTCCTTCTCGGTCACGAATCCGCGGCCCCGTCCCACGTAGCTAGGATGGGGGAGTGAATTCGACCTTTAGCCTTCGTCCTGCCCGTACCAGTGATGTGGTGGCGATTAAGAGGCTGGTCGCGCCCTTGGCGGAGCAGCGGATTTTGATGGCCAAGGAAACTGTGGCGTACTACGAGAGCCTCCAGGAATTCCGGATTGCCGAATCCCAGGATGGCGACGTGATTGGCTGCGGCGCCCTGCACGTTATGTGGGAAGACCTGGCCGAGATTCGTACCCTCGCGGCTGCCGACACGTGGCGGGGGCGCGGTGTGGGGCACGTGCTGGTGGAGGATCTCCTTGAAAAGGCCAAGGAGCTTGGCGTTAGCCGCGTCTTCTGCCTGACGTTTGAGGTGGACTTCTTCAAGCGCCATGGCTTCGAGGTCATGGAGGACCAGTCGGCCGTGGACCCGCAGGTGTACTCGGAGCTGCTGCGCTCGCATGACGAAGGCGTGGCGGAATTCCTGGATCTGGCCCGCGTAAAGCCCAACACCCTGGGCAATACACGCATGATCAAGCACCTCTGAGAACCCACAACAAGACCCGACTGGTGCGGGGTTCAACCCTGCCCGGATTATGCGTGATTTAAACCCCTTCTCTTATCTAAAGTTGATGGATAAACTGATCGAGGCTTGCTGGGGAGCTTCCGCCATTCGGTCAATCGAGAGAAGATCATGCAGTCCCACGCGTCCTTTTCAGGTAATGCAAGCATTTCAGAACTCCAACTCAGCGTGCGCGGTCCCGTGTTCACGCCTGCCGATCCCGGCTTCCAATCCGAGGTAGCGGCCTTCAATCTCTCCACTGAACACAAGCCGGATCTTGCCTTCGGCGCCCTCGACGCAGAGGACGTTTCGGCGGCTATCAGATGGGCTGCGGAACGGGGAATGCCCGTAGCCGTCCAGTCCACCGGGCATGGTGCAACAAACGCGATAGAAGGCGGGATGCTCATCAGTACCCGCCGCATGCTGGAACTCAGCATCGACCCCCTTGAGAAGACTGCCAGGGTGGGTGCCGGTGTTCGATGGAAGGCTGTGGTTGAGCTTGCTGCAACCTTCGGTTTGATGGGCCTCTGTGGTTCAACCACTGACGTCGGCGTGGTGGGATACACCTTGGGCGGTGGCCTGCCCATCCTGGGCCGTAAGTACGGCTTCGCCTCGGATCATGTCATCGCTTTCGAGCTGGTCACATCGGATGGCACCCAGCTACGGGTTACCAAGGACGAGAATCCCGAGCTGTTCTTCCTCCTGCGAGGCGGCAAGGGCAACCTGGGCATTGTGACGGCCATGGAATTCCACCTCTTCCCAGCCGCCGATCTCTACGCAGGCGGCGTCTACTTCGACGGCGGGCACGCCCCGGAAGTCCTGGGGGCGTTTAGGGAATGGGTGCCATCGCTGCCTGCGGAGGCATCGGCGTCGTTGGCGTTTTTGCGTCTCCCGGAGATGGAGATGATTCCGGAGCCCTTGCGGGGAAAGTTTGTGATCCACCTCCGCTACGCCTACCAGGGTGACCTGGCTGCTGCGGCGGAGCTGCTGGAGCCCATGCGCCGAAGCGCGCCGTTCATGATGGACGCCACCGGCCCTTTGGAAGCAAGCCAATTCGACACGGTCCACCAGGATCCGGACCAGCCAGTCCCTGTTCGCGAGCGTGGCTTCCTGCTTGACCGTTTGGACGAAGAGGCGTCCGAGGCAATTCTGCGGCACTTCGGTCCGGGCGTTGAGAGTCCGGTGTTGCTGGCCGAACTACGGCTGCTGGGCGGCGCCCTTGCCAAGAGCGCGGAGGGCGAGGATATTGTGGGCGGCCGTGACGCGGCGTTCAGCTTCTACATGGTTGCCATTGCCGCGCCGCCCGTTGTCGAGGTGCTGCCGGCAGTTTTCGATGCCGTGCACGCAGATCTTCGTCCGGCTGCCAATGCAGGCACATTTGTAAACCTCCATGGGCACTTCGTGGATGCCGAGGACAGGGAGCGGGCATGGGGTCCCAGCGCACGGGAGCGGCTTAAGAAGGCGAAGGCGGAACTGGATCCGAAGAACATGTTCAGCTTTGGGCACGTAGTCGGGCTTCCCGTCGCGGAGCAGCCGGTGGTTATGGATCAGGCCGTGCTGCTCGACGACGTCGTCACGGCCGGCGGCGACGCCGTACTGAACAGTTGAGGGGGCGGACCGTGCAAGATCGTGTCACGTTTCCGGACTTTTCAGCTTTCCAGATAGACATCCCCCACGGCTCCTGGCCGAATGAATCCTTCTGGCCGGGGACAGCCCACTCCAACCCGGACCTGTACTCGGCATTTTGGCTCGATTTCCACGCCCGGGGCGAGGCGGAGATCAGTCCTCAATCCACCAGCGCGGAGCCCGGGCATCACCCGGATCAAGCATGACATTCAGGCAGGGACGGGCCTTTGCGGCCGTCCCTGCCTGCCTTTTAATGGGTGTCGGCTAATAGGTGTGGGCGTCCTCGCGCCGCCGAGGCCTACCGTGTGCCCGGGCGCCGGTAGTAGGGTCAGAGCACCAGCCACAGCACGCCCAGGAGCATCCCATGAAAAAGCTCATCAATGATCCACGCGCCGTGGTGGACGAGTCCGTCGAGGGGTTCGGCATGGCCCATGCCGACATCGTGGACGTCCATCCCGAGCCCAAGTACGTCATCCGGAAAGGTGCACCTGTTGCGGGCAAGGTTGCCCTGGTATCCGGCGGGGGCAGCGGCCATGAGCCGCTGCACGCTGGTTTCGTGGGCCTCGGCATGCTCGACGCCGCGGTGCCCGGTGCCGTCTTTACCTCGCCCACGCCCGACCAGATCATACCGGCGACCGTCGCCGTGGACTCAGGTGCCGGCGTCGTGCATATCGTCAAGAACTACACCGGGGACGTCCTGAACTTTGAGACTGCCGCGGAGATGGCGCAGGTAGAAGGCGTGCACGTGCGTTCGGTGCTGGTCAACGACGACGTCGCCGTGGAGGACTCGCTGTATACGGCGGGCCGCCGTGGGGTGGGCGGGACGGTCCTCGTGGAGAAGATTGCCGGTGCCGCCGCTGAACGCGGAGACGGTCTTGAAGCCGTCGCCGCCATCGCGGAGCGGGTCGCTGCCAACGTGAGGACCATGGGAGTGGCGCTCTCCGGCTGCACGGTTCCGCACGCGGGTACGCCGAGCTTCGAGCTGGCGGAGGACGAGATCGAGATCGGTATCGGCATCCATGGCGAGCCTGGACGCCACAGGATCGCCATGGAAAGCGCCGACGCGATCACCGACCGTCTCTTGGAACCCGTGCTTGAGGATCTCGCCATCTCGTCCGGGGACAGGGTGCTGCTGTTCGTCAACGGCATGGGCGGCACGCCGCAGAGCGAGCTCTACATCGTCTACCGAAGGGCCGCCCAGGTGCTCGCGGAGCGCGGGGCATCCGTGGAACGCTCACTCGTGGGGAACTACGTGACTTCACTTGAAATGCAGGGGTGCTCGGTGTCCGTGCTGCGCCTGGACGACGAGCTGGTGCAGTTGTGGGATGCTCCCGTCCACACGGCTGCCCTCCGTTGGGGAGCGTGAGCATGAGCCTGGGCGTCGATTGGGCAGTGGACTGGCTGAAGCTTTCGGCGAAGGCTATGGCAGAACACCGAACGGAATTGATTGAACTGGACCGCGCAATCGGCGACTCTGACCACGGCGAGAACATGGACCGTGGATTCCAGGCCGTCCTGCAGAAGCTGGACGAGACGCCGCCGGAAACTGCGGGAGCTGCCCTCAAGGCGGCGGCGATGGCCTTGATGTCCAAGGTGGGCGGAGCTGCGGGGCCTCTGTATGGGACGGCATATCTGCGGGCGGCCACATCGCTCGGCGATTCCACTGACATCGACGCCGATGCTTTGGCTTCCGCGCTCGCGGCTGCCCGCGACGGCGTGGTGGCGCGCGGCAAAGCCGAAACAGGGGACAAGACCATGGTTGACGCGTGGACGCCCGCAGTTGAGGCGGCCAAAAACGCGGCGTCCGATGGCGGCGATGTACTCGCCGTCCTGCAGGCTGCTGCCGAGGCGGCCGAAGTAGGGGCCGTGGCTACCGATCCGTTGGTGGCCCGCAAGGGCCGCGCAAGTTACCTCGGGGAGCGGAGCGCGGGGCATCGTGATCCAGGAGCGGCCTCAACGGCGTTGCTCTTGCGCGCCGCGGCAGCAGCAGCGGCCGGCTCCGCAGGAAACACGGGAACCGACGCCGTATGACGGTTGGGATTGTGGTTGTCTCCCACAGCAGCAAGATCGCTGAGGGCGCTGTGGAACTCGCCGCCCAGATGGCGCCCGACGTCGAACTCGTCGCCGCCGGGGGCACTGACGACGAACGCATTGGCACCAGCCTCGAGAAGGTGCTTGCCGCCGTCGAGCAGTCACTGATTGATGCCGGAGGAGAGGGCGTGGTGGTGCTGACGGATCTGGGCTCGGCAGTAATGACAGCTGAATCTGCGATCGAGTTCGCCAGCGACCCCGACGCTATCTTGCTCGCCGACGCGCCTTTGGTTGAAGGGCTTGTGGCCGCGGCAGTCGCGGCGCAGGGCGGGGCGGGCGCCGAAGACGTGCGTAAGGCTGCCGAAGCGGTGGGATTCCGGGCTTCTGCCGGCACGGAAGCGCCGGACAGTCTTTCAGAGTCCCGGGAACCGGATGCTGCAGGCGACTTCGAGCTCATTAATCCCATGGGCATCCACGCGCGGCCTGCGGCCAAGATAGCCGGTGGACTGTCCGGCCTTGACGCCGAGGTGACAATCAACGACGTCGACGGAACGTCCATGATGGCGCTCATGGCGCTCGCCGCCGGCCAGGGTGCAACCCTGCGAGTGGAGGCCCGTGGCAAGGACGCCGCAAAGGCAGTTCAGTATGTTGGGCGGTTGGTGGGCGAAGGTTTCGGGGAGATCTGACCCGCCTTCGTCAGGAGCAAATATTGCTAAGTACACTGATTAGTGATGTTGTAGAGGTACAGGTTCACTACAAGGAAGAGGTGCGGGCATGGGTGCTGACGACAAGATGGAGAACGCTGGCGAGAAGATCGCAGGCAAGGCCAAGGAAGCCGCCGGAAAGCTCACTGACAACGAGCGCCTGGAAGCCGAAGGCAAGGGCGAGCAGGTCAAGAGCGACCTCAAAGGTGCCGGCGAAAAGGTAAAGGACGCTTTCAAGCACGACTAGGAATTCGGGCAGGGCCGTTGCGGTTGCAGCGGCCCTGCCTTCCTTTGTGTTTGGCAGGGCAAACCCGCACGATCAGATGGAGGATTCTTTCGTGAATTTGCTGGTGAAATTGTTCGGCCTGGCAGTCAGCCTTGGAGCTGGAGTGCTGGCAAACAAGACACTTGAAGGACTCTGGGAGAAAAAGACAGGCAAACCTGCCCCCAAGGACGGAACCAATCTGAACGATTCCTTGCCGGGAGTGCTCATGTTCGCTGTGGTTTCCGCGGGCGTTGGCGCCGTAGTTCACGTTCTTACCCAAAGGGGCACCAAGAGTGCGCTGGCCCGAATGAAGAAAACGGCAGACGAGGTTTAGCAAAATGGCAATAGCCCGATACCCGAGTGTTGTTATCGATTGTCCGGATGCTCCCGCCCTTGCCGCCTTTTATGGCGAACTGCTGGGCTGGGAGGTCAAAGGCGAAACTGATTGGTTTGAGATCCGTCCCAGCGATGGGAACAACTGCATTGCTTTCCAACAGGTCCAGTCGTATCACGCACCGGAATGGCCGGGGCAAACGGTACCCCAGCAGATGCACCTTGATCTGATGGTGGAAGATCTGGACAAGGGTGAGGAAGTGGCTCTTTCGTTGGGGGCAAGCAAGGCGGAGCACCAGCCGGGGACCACCTTCAGGGTGTTCCTTGACCCGGCCGGACATCCGTTCTGCCTGTGTCTTTCCTAACCTGCCTGTGCCTCTCTAACCCTGCTGGGCCGCCCACTCCTCGACTCGACGGTTGCTCTCCTCTTCGGATAGATCTTCCACCCGCGTCATGATGGACCAGCGGACACCGAACGGATCGCGGATGCTGGCATATCGGTCCCCTGAAACGAACGTGGTCAGTGGTTCGCGGATGAGGGCCCCGGCTTGTTCCGCCCGTTGCACGAGTGCGTCTGCGTCCGGGCAGTAAAAGCCCAGGGAATAGCAGTCATCATCGCCGTCGGGCGCCGGGACCAAGTGGTATTCCGGGTTGGGTTCCCCGAGTTGAAGGTGACCGTTCCCGAGGTCAAGTTCGGCATGGACCACAACCCCGCCCATCTCCGTGACGCCAACAACACGTGCGCCGAAAACGTCCGTATAGAACGTGATCGCATCTCTGGCATTGGGTACGGCAAGGAACGGCGTGAGGCTGGTCAGCCCGTTAGGGACTCCGTGGGTGGTGTACCTTCCATGGGCGGCCATGGTTGGCTCAGTGCTTGTAGTATCTGTCATGTCCTTGACGCTACGGGCCGGGCTGTCCCCGGCGCTTGGAGATTCGCGACAGACTTTGTTGGGGAGGAGGCTCGTGGACAGTTCCTTCAAGGGCATTCTGTACCCGGCACGGCTTCCCACTTTCAACCGTTTGGCGGCACCGGAGTCTGTTGCGGAGCTGGTCCAATGGTTCTGGATTCCTGAATGGGACATCGAGCCAGGCCGCATGTCCCGTCAACACCTGATCGCCTACCCCGCGTCCAATCTCGTTGTGCAGTTGGATGACGTGGTCTTCTCGGGTCCCACAACCCGGGCCGCTTATCGAGACTTGAATGGCCGTGGCTGGGCAGTGGGAGCGCTGTTGCGCCCTGCGGCTGTTCCGGTGTTCACCGACGATCCGGGCAGCTTGCGTGATGCCGAGGTGGTGTTGCCGTTTGAGGACCTTCACCGTTCTGTCGTACGGGCCATGAACGCTCCCGACGGCGGTGCCCGCCGCGGGCTTGCAGTGGACGCCTTTGCGTCGTGGCTGGGTGCCCTGAACTACTTCCCTTCCGAAGAGGCCTTACTGGCGAACCGGATGATGGACGTTATTGGGGCCGACCCGGAGGTGACACGGATTGAGGACGTGGCGGCCCGGCTCGCTGTCTCGGGGCGGACGCTCCAGCGAATTGCCAGGAAATACATCGGGCTCAGCCCGTCGGCGCTCATACGTCGACGTCGACTGCAGGATGCCGCGGAGAGGGCACGTCTGGACCCTTCCGCTGATCTTGCGGGCATCGCGGCCGAACTTGGCTATGCCGATCACGCACATTTGACGAACGACTTCCAGAAGTACCTGGGGTTCACGCCGAGCACCTATCGGCGTGTGGTTGGGGGTTAGTCGTCGGCCGATCCCGGCTCGCTCAAATGCCGGTTGAACTCCGCCCCTGCGGCGTCCGGCATGACGTTGCTGCCGAGCCCCATGAGGCGGGACTTCAAGGAGCCGCCCAGCACGTTTCCCTCACCTTTCATCTCTGTGGGCTCATCGATCATCCCTTTCGGTTCGCTATGGAGATTCCAGCGCGAAGCGCGCCCGGAGGAAGACTGTAACTGACAGGTTACTTAGTATTTTCGCGCCCGGCGCCAATAGGGACAAAGCTGCTGACTACACCGAAGCAGGCACCGGTGGTTCTGTAGCCTCTTTGGTGGGTTCCGGCGTCGTGGTTTCCCCGCGGAAGGCGGCCAGCATCGCCTCCCGATCGAATTGCCCCTCCCATTTGGACACCACAAACGTGGCAACGCAGTTGCCGAGCAGGTTGACCACGACGCGCATTGAGTCCATCAGCCTGTCGGCTCCGAGGAGCAACGCAACGCCCGCAACGGGGAAGATTCCCAAAGCGCCGGCAGTAGCGGAAAGGGCCAGGAAGGCCGAACCCGGAACGCCTGCCATCCCTTTGGAGGTCAACATCAGGATCCCGAGGGCGGCCAGCTGCTGGCCCAAATCGAGGTTATGCCCGAAGGCCTGGGCAAGGAACAGCAGCGAGATCGAAAGGTAGAGGGCGGCGCCGTCGAGGTTGAAAGAGTAGCCCGTGGGAACCACCAAGCCCGTGGTTGCGCGGGAGCAGCCTGCGTTGGTCAGCTTGGTCATGATCCGTGGCAGCACTGATTCTGTGGATGCCGTGCCCAGCGCCAGCATGAACTCTTCGCGGGAGTACTTGATGAACTGCCACAGTGGAACGCGTGGATAAACCCACGCCACGATGAACAGCAATCCGATGAAGACCAGTGCCGAACCGTAGCACGCAGCCACCAGCAAGGCGTATGTGCTCAAAGAGCTGAGCCCGTACTGGCCGATGATGAATGCCATGGCCCCGAAGGCGCCTACAGGGGCAACACGCATCACCCAGGACATGATCTTGAAGAAGAGTTCGAGGGTGGTCTCCATGAGGTCGATGACGGGCTTGCACTTCTCCCGTCCCACCACCACGATGGCCGCCCCGAAGAAGACCGCAAAACACAGGACCTGCAGCAACGTGTTGGATGCGAAGGCTCCAACCACGCTGGTGGGAATGATGCCCAGCAGGAACTGTCCTGCATCCTTGGGTGGCGCCGTGGTGGTCTTGGCGTTGACGGCTTCCGCTGACAGGGAGGTGGGATCGATGTTCAGTCCGGCTCCCGGCTGGACGATGTTGGCCACGAGCAGCCCGAACGCAAGCGCGAACAGTGTGGCGGCGGTGAAGTAGATGAGGGCTTTGACGCCCACCCGGCCAACGGACTTCACGTCGCCCACGGCCGAGATGCCGGTGACGATGACCAGGAATATCAGTGGCGCAATGATCATCTTGATGAGTTGGATAAAGCCATCGCCAAGGGGGCGAAGCGCGGACCCGATGCCCGGCCAGAAGTAGCCAATGGCGACCCCCAGCACCACGGCCACCAGGATCTGGAAAAACAGGGATCTATAGAGTGGCTTCTTGGCCGCTGGGCTCACAGCCATAGCGGGTACGGGAGTCTTCATGGGGGCGCCTATCTGTGCGGGGCCATGCAGGGTCACGGCCGGGGATCACACATGACGCTATGAGGGGCGTGTTTCGGAAATGCTAATTTCAAAGCCTCTTTGTGTTTAATATCGGAATCAAGATTTCACGATACGAAAATGCCTACTACAGTTGAAGGGGTTGGCAGCCTTCCGCGAGCACCTCCGGCGGCTTTGGAGCCGGCTTATGGAGCGCATCAAGAAACAACCTGTAGGAGACCACCTCCGCACTTGCGGACCCGCTGAAGCAGCAGCATCGGTAAACGTGCGTCATCCAAGGACCGGGCAGGAGGGCTCGAAGCCACGAGTCGCACTCGTTCAACGAGAGCGGGGCTTGGATTCCACTGTCCCTGCGATGAGCAGCAATGGATACAGTGACACATGTTCCTGCTGGCGCTGGGCCCGTAGCGAACCATCCCCATTCCACGGTTTCGACGACGATCGTCACATTGACGGTCTCGTCCTCAAATGATGGGGTGGGGCTCATTCGATAGTGGCGTCGGCCGCGGTGGCGTGAGCCGCGTTGCGAGGACCCACTTAGTGCCTCGCGAAGTTCGTTCAGTTCAGTGCCATGTTTGTGGCGGATCCTCGCGCTGAGGTCCGTGACCAGGTTTCCCTCTGCTGCGGCAGGCGCTGGGGCGCCGACGGCGGCGCGGGTGGGTGCCGTAACAGAAAACGTGTCACGGATGGGCTGCTCAGACCGGTGCACAACACCCCCCAGGACTTGACCATCAGGCAGGTGAGATGAGGATACCCGCCCAAAAATCAAATCGCTAGAGGAACCGTTCGATTATCCCGACCCTGATCTAAAAGCCGGAGAGAATGGTTACCGCGCCGGGCGTTCCCACTGGCTGTTGGACTGCATCCTGTTGGACTCCACCCTGTTGGACTCCACCCTGTTGGGTTGGGGCCGGATGGCCACTCGTGAGCTTGCGATACGGTCGGTGAGGGCAGCGGCCGAGTCCCTGACCACGCGTACCAGTTCGGATTCAGTGCCCAAATCGAAGCGGCTCTCGGGAATCGTGATGCCGACATCGCCGACGACGATGGTGCCCGAGAGCCCGAAGACCGGGGCGGCGATGGAGATCGCGCCCTCGATCCGCTCTCCGTGCGAGATGGCGTAGCCATCCCGGCGGATTTCGTCCAGTCGCGCGCTTAGCTTATCTGGGTCAACGCGGGTGCGGGTGGTCAGGGCGGGGAGCGGGCCGTGGACGATCTCCTGCCGCGCCTCATCCGGTAGGAAGGCGAGGATCGCGAGTCCGCTGGCACCTGCGTGCAGAGGCAGCCAGGTGTGCATCGGCAGCACATAGCGCAGGGGGTGCGGAGATTCGACTGTGTGGGTGAACATCATCTGCTGGCGCTGTTCGTTGTAGACGCCGAAGAACGAAGACTCGCCCGTGCGCTCGGTGAGTTGACCGAGGATGTCCGTGGCCGCCTCCTCGAGTGGGAGGCGGGCAGTCGTGGCCCAGGCAAGCCGCAGAAACTCGAGTCCGAGTCGATAGGCGCCGTCGCGTGTCCGCCCGACCATCCCGAGCTTCTCCAGGTCCCCGAGCAGCCTGTGGGCCGTACTCGCGCTGACACCCATAAGGGAGCCCAATTCGCGAACGCCGTAGGAGTCCTCCCCAGTGTCGACCATAAGGGTCAGCAGTTCGATCCCTCGCGCCAGCGGATGCCGCTGCCTGTCTGGCGACGGCTCTGAACCAGCAGCCGTTTCGTTTGTACTCATTGCCCCTCCGAGACTCTCCGACGACGCGTTGCGACCATTTCTTGAAATGGTCGCAACGCGAAGTGGTACTGGATGAGTCTATTCAACAGGACACGCCTTGGGATGAAGAATCGACGCGGTGGGCGCGGGTGCGTCAGCGATGGGCGGGTTCTTCCAGCTTTTGGGCTTCTTGTTCGCTCTGGACCGCCTCGATGATTGCCCCGCGCTGATTCATGGGTGTCGATTTCTTGATGGCCATGGTTGCAGCGAACGCGGCCGCGCCTGTGACGACGATGAAAATGATGCCGGCGTTCCATGAAGAAATGGTCGGTGCTGTGGTGCCGGGCACTGTAGCGGACGCCAGCACAACGCCGATGATGGCGGTGCCGATCGCGCTGAAGAGCGTGCGTCCTACAGTAAAGATCAGGCCGACGGCTTCACTTGTGTCGCGGGCGGAAACATTCTCCACGATGACAATCGGAATGCTGATGGTGAGGAGCACTGTTCCCACCGAGCCGATCACCACTGCGACGATCGAAAGCGGGAGGTTATGGGTCGAGAAGAAGAAGCCGGAGTATCCCAGTATTCCGAGTGCGGCGCCGCCGGCGACTATCACCTTCCCGCCGAATCTTCCGGCGATTCTCCCTGCCACCGGCGACAGGGCGAACGCGATCGCTCCCGAGATCAGCCCATACAGGCCGGCTTGGGTCGGAGTCAGGCCGAGTCCTACAGGCAAATTCGCTGGGCTTTGCTGAAGGATGGGCGTGAGCAGGCCGGGCGCCGCAAGGATGCCGAGCGAGACAAAAGCAGTGACGACGAGAGCAAGAACCAATGAACGCTCACGGAACAGTCGTAGGTTGAACATCGGCTTCTTTATCCGCAGTTCCCAGATGATCCAGAACGTGAAGAGCAGCACCCCGATAACAATGAGGACGACCACCAGCGGGCTGGCGCCCTGGGTGCGTGACGTCGTGAACCCGTAAAGAATGGCTGCAATTGCTGGCGCCATCAAAATGCCGCCCAGCACATCCAGCCGGCCGCGCTCAGTCACTGTGCCCACCGATTTGGGCAATGCGAGTGCGACCAGAATGGCCACGACCGCCAAGATGGCCGAGGCGATGAACAGGCTGCGCCAACCGCCCGCGGCGAGAAGGATGCCGGCGGCGACGCCTCCTATTGAGCCGCCGATCAGGCCTATACCCGATGTCAGGCTGATGAGCACCGAGACTCGGGAAGGCGGGGCAACCTCGCGGGCCACGCCGATGAGAAGCGGAAAGAGGCCCGCGCTGGTTCCCTGCAGTGCGCGTCCGATCAGCACGCCTTCAAGGTTGCCCATGAAGACGCTGATGATGGGACCAACAGCGGAGATCAGCATGAGAATGATGAGGATTTTCTTCCGGCCATAGATGTCACCGAGCCGCCCCGCTATAGCAGCCGTGCCCGCGCCAACGAGCAGGAAGATGGTAACTACCCAGGAGATCGCCGATGCATCGGCTTGGAAGGCAACCATGAGTGTGGGGATGGCCACATACATCATGGTCACTTCAAAGATTGGGGTGAGCTCGATGATCATGAAGACCGCAATGATCAAGGCAAAAGGCCTCACCGCGATTGACCGTGTGGGGTCGGTCGACGTCATTTCGTTCCTAACTCCGTTGTTAGAGAGAATGTGTTCGTTTTAGTGGAACAAGAGTTTCGTTGTGAGGATTCAATGGTTTCACCGTCAAAGTCCCCTGTCAAGAGCCCGCTTGCGTCAGGGGTGGTTAAGCGCGGTCGCGGGAAATATGGCCCCGATGGCCGCGAAGTCATGGTGATTCTCACGGCAGGACGGGCTTTCCTTCAGCGAGGAAGGGCACGAAGACCATGCTGCTGAGATCGAGGTCCGGGCTCATGCCGAGACCAGCCCCGAAAAGCAGGTCCCGGGCGGAGGAGGCAGACCCCTCTACTGCATAGATCGTCGCGTACCGATGCGAGACGGAAGCCGGCGCATCCGTGGAGGCGCGGTACCGCTGGGCGGCGACGAAGCCGGGAAGCCCGAGCACCTCAGGTATGTGTGTCTCCCAGTACCAGGGGCGGAACGCTTCGTCCCGCCCCTCTACGGGGTTGACGAGTGCAAGCAGCATCTCGCGTGGTGGCAGCAGTTCTTCGGTCAATTCATTCTCCATTTCGGACGGAACGGTGGTCATGACGCGCTGACGCTCTCGCGCACGGTCGACAGCGCACCGTTGTAGTCCCCGGTTGCGGTCATCTCGTCCAGGATCTCGTGCAGCTTGGCGCGTCCGCCCGGGTTGAGCAGGAATTTGCGAACTTTACCTTCGACGTTCGCGCCGTAATAGTGGCTGTGCTCTGCCGAGAAGATGGATTTGGGCGCCAGTGTCTCAATCATGGTCATCCACGATTCCTGCTGTTCGGCGGTCGGTTCGAAGCGTTCGTAGCCGTGCTCACGGGCATGAATCAGCGTTCCGGTGATCCAGTCGATCTGGTCCTGCGAGTAGCGCGGATAGTTGCCTCCGCCGGCGCCGTGAGGCCCGCCGGGGAAAAAGAAGTTCGGCAGCTGGTGCGCGCTGAACCCGCCGAAGTCAGTGGGGCCCTCTTCCCAGTCCGTGCTGAGGTCCAGGCCGTTAATACCCTTGATGCCCATGCGTGTGAGCGCGCCGGTGCCGAAGTCGAAGCCCGTGGCAAAAACGATGATGTCGTATTCGCGGTGCCCCCCGGTTGTTTCGATACCCGATTCATCAACCCGCACGATCGGAGTCTCGCTGAGCGCGATCAGCGAGGCCGCGGGATTGTTGAACGACTCGTAGTAGTTCGTGACGAATGGCGGGCGCTTCGCGCCGAACAGGTGGTCCTTCGGGATCAGCCTTTCGGCCGTGACCGGATCCTTGACGATGCTGCGGACCTTGTTCGCGAGGAACTCGCAGAATTCAAGGTTGACCTCGCGGTTGGTGGTCATGTCGTAGTAGTTGGAGGTGAGCTTGGCGAAGCCCGGACTGTTCCAGATCTTCTCGTAGAAGGCTTGCCGTTCTTCGAATGAGTCGGCGGTGGAGAACTTGCCGGCGGGCTCGTGCAGAAAGCCGGTCGGGTTGGCCGCCGAGCCGAGCTTCGCAGCAATCTCCTCGAAGTTGTCCCGGAGCCACGCGTTGCGCTCATCGGTGATGGCCCCGTTGTTCAGCGGGGTGGTCCAGGTGGGCGTGCGCTGGTAGAGGTCCACGGTCTCGACCAAGTCAACGATCGCGGGCAGGATCTGGGCTCCGCTCGGTCCGTTGCCGATGATGGCGACGCGCTTGCCTGTGAAATCGACCGGCGTGTGCGGCCAGGCGCCCGTGTGATACGCCTGGCCCTTGAAGTCCTCAAGGCCGTTCAGGTCAGGGTAGTTCGGCACAGAGAGGCCGCCAGTCGCTGAGATGACCCAGCGCGCCCGGATGGTTTCGCCCTTTTCCGTGGTCACCGTCCACGCGGTGTCTGCCTCGTTCCAGAGTGCCGATACGACCTTCTGGCCAGTGCGGATGTGCCCGCGGAGGTCGAAATGGTCCACCACGAAGTTGAGGTAGCGCTCGATTTCGGGCTGGGTGGCGAACTCTTCCTCCCAGCGCCACTTCTCGAAGAGCTCCTTGGAATGGATGTATCCGTACGTGTAGCTCTCGGAATCGAAGCGTGCGGACGGGTAGCGGTTCCAGAACCAGACGCCTCCGACGCCGTCTCCCGCTTCCAGCGTCCGGGCCGAGAACCCGGCCTCAAGCGCACGCTGCAGCGCGTAGATGCCCACGACGCCCGCGCCGATCACCAGTACTTCGACATCAATGTCGCTGCTGGTCTGTTCTGCCATTGACTTCACTCCTACTCGGTGGGCGCCACTGTGGCGACCGCAGGATCAATATTCAAGCACAAGTGCTCAATAAGGACAATAGATCGCCCATTATCCCCTATGATTTCGAGGATTTTTTTGATTGATATTTTTGAGCTGTTGTGATGAAATCTGATGACGGACACTTCAAAGGAGAACCATGAACGCCACCCCTGACCTCCGATTCGACGGACGTGTTGCCATAGTGACGGGAGCTGGCCGAGGCCTCGGCCGCGCACACGCCCTGCTGCTCGCCGAGCGCGGTGCCAAGGTAATCGTCAATGACCTCGGGGGCTCAAAGGAGGGCGAAGGCAACGACGCCGGGCCCGCCAATGAGACCGCCGCGGAAATCATCGCAGCGGGTGGCATTGCCGTCGCCGATACGAACAATGTGGGCAGCGAGGACGGCTGCCATGCCCTTGTAGAGACTGCGATCCGTGAGTTCGGTCGAATCGACGTCGTCGTGAACAACGCGGGCATCTCGCGCTGGGCGACCTTCCCCGAGGCTGATGCCGAGAACCTTGAGCTCACGCTCGACGTGCACCTGCGCGGCACCTGGCACACGACGCGCGCCGCCTGGCCCTACATGGAGCAGCAGGGGTATGGCCGCGTGATCACGACGACATCAACCGGCATGCTGGGTCTTCCGGACAACCTCGCCTACGCGACGGCCAAAGGAGCCCTCATTGGCTTCACCCGCAGCCTGGCTGTAGCCGCGGCGCCGAAGGGAATCCTGGTCAATTGCGTGGCGCCGAACTCCGTGACCAGGCCGAGCCTCTCGGCCGACAAACCGAACATTGTCTCAGCAAGCCAAATGGACGCGGCCCGCGTTCAGGCCATGCAGACTGATCTCGTCTCGCCGATGGTCGCCTACCTGGCGCACGAATCCTGCGAAGTGAATGGCGAGATCCTGGTTGCTGGCGCCAAGCGCTTCGCCCGCTGGTTCATGGGCTTTACTCCGGGCTGGCTCGACGGCGGTGACGGAGTCCCCACCATCGAAGACATCGTGGAACACTGGGATGAGATCAATGACCAGAGCGGCTACTACGTGCCTACGGGCACGTACGACTGGGGCGCAAGGTTCATGGCGCACCTTGCCTAAGCGATAATCCGGCACGGGATCTGCGTTCGCGCGGGTCCCGTGCTTATTTTCTGGGGTCGTCGTTGGCGGGCGTTGCAACAAGCCCCGCGCTGAGGAAGGTAATGAGGTCTGAGATGAGGGCCTCGATGGCTGCCGGGAGATGTTCACGTTTGCGCTGGGCTGTGTGGTAGCGGGCAAGCGCATGGACGGCGCTGGTTAGAGTAACCCACCAGCGTTCGTCGAGTACGGGCTCGGGTATTTCCGGTACCAGCTTGCCGAGCAGGGTGCGCAGCGTCACGACGGCGGCACCAACGCGCACTCCGACCAGCCCTTCATATCCGCCCTCTTCGGTGATGTAGAGGGAGAGGAAGGGGAGGTAGTGGTTGTCTGGCTGGAAGTGGATGGCGAGCGGACGCACGAATGCGCTGACGACGTCAGATACAGTGGGCGTCGTTTCGCTCAGCATGAGGCCGGTCACCATCTCGGTCCGGCTGATCTCACTCTCCGCGCCGCGGAATTCCATGATCGCCTTAACGATCTCTTCACGCTCGCCGAAATGGTACTGCACGGCCGCGTGGTTGCGTTGCCCCGCGGCCTTGCCGATGTCTCGCAGTGGCACTGCCGAGATTCCGTGCTGCGCGAAGAGCCGCTCTGCCTCCGTGAGGATGCGCTGGCGTGTTGCCTGGCCGCGCACGTTTTTCCGCTCACCAGACGACCTGGAGGCAACTGAAGTTTGGGACATGCCTATGAGTCTAGTGAGACGCGAACCTTGAGCGGAGCCAAGTCGGTGCCGGCAGGGTAAACGCCGCCGAACAGCTCCACGCCGCTTTCCAGGAGATGGACATCGTT
Source organism: Arthrobacter sp. 1088 (assembly GCF_031455315.1). Lineage (NCBI taxonomy): Bacteria > Bacillati > Actinomycetota > Actinomycetes > Micrococcales > Micrococcaceae > Arthrobacter > Arthrobacter sp. 1088. Next base: position 47,946 of record NZ_JAVDSM010000018.1, on the reverse strand, counting down.
CGCCGTCCAGGCCAGGTCCACGTCGCTGTGCTGGGGCACTTCCGCGTCTGTCGCGGCAATGAGGGTGGTGGTGCCGTCAACATTGGTGCGCGCGGACAACATTCCGCCCTCGTGCCCGGTGACGAGTTCAGGATCGGCGATAAGGACGTCGAGAAAACCGTGGTGCGCCGTAAGTCGCACAGACCCCGCGAAAGACAGGTGCCACTGTCCGTCAGTTTGCACGGCCCTGCGAAGGGGGAACGCGAACGCGCCGTCGGTGGTGATGGTGGCGCCACCCTCCACGGTGTACGAGCCGCGGGCAACAACAGTTACGTAGCGCAGCAATGAATCGCGGACCGCCCATGTGAGCGATCCGCGATTCACGGCGTCGTGCAATGACGTCACTTGGCCAGCTCGGGGGAGTGGCTCTCAGGGAAGCTCTCCATACCGGGCTCGAGTTCGAGGCCCATGGTTCGGAACACCATGCAGTGGAAGTCGTAGGTACCCACAGTGAAGAGCAGATCGATAAGCTGCTGGCGGTTGAACCGTGCTTCCAGCGCCTGCCAGGTCTCGTCACTCACGTTCTTGTCGCGGCACATCTCATCGATGGCGCGGACGAGCGCGGCATCATCCTCGGACCACAGGGCTGCATCAGGCCCCTCGGACAACGCGGCGATTTCATCGTCCGTGAGGCAACCAGCGGCCCTGCTCATGCGCACGTGCTGCGCCCACTCGTACTCGCCGTAGCCGAGCCAGGTAGTGCGGATGATGGCGATCTCGCGGATGCGGTCGCCAAGGCTCGAGTTGCGAAGATGGTTCGAGTACGGCATCCAGCCTCGCATCAGCTCTGGATGCCACGCGTAGATACCGAGGATGTTCGATTTCGGCCTGGTTTCGGGGGTGAGCTGCGGGGCGGCCTGGCCACCGGCGCCATGCGTGGCGAGCACGCTCAGCGCGTTATCGACCTCGGCATCCCAATCTTCAGTAGGGCGGGGGGTGATTCTGGGCTGGGTCAGCTGCGTCATCTTTAGTGCTCCTGTTCTCATGCGATGAAAGATCCGCCATTGACGCTGATGGTCTGGCCGGTAACGTACGAGGCGTCATCGGAGGCGAGGTAAGAGACTGCGGCAGCGATGTCGGCCCCGGTACCCATGCGGCCCACGGGGATGTACCTCGCCATGTCCGCTACTGATGGCATGTTGCCGGCTGCCCGCTTCTTCTCGACGCTTGGGGTGTCGATCGACGATGGAACCACCGTATTGACGGTCACCCCGGATTTGGCGAATTCCACGGCCAGCGCTTTGGTCAACGCCAGTTGACCGCCCTTGGATGCTGCGTAGTGCGCCATTCGCGGCGCACCGCGCTGGGCGCTGGAGGACGAGATCAGCACTACGCGGCCGTTGCCAGCCTCAAGCAAGTCCGGGAGGCCTGATTGCACCAGGTTGAAAGTACCGGTGAGGTTGATGGTCAGGATCTGGTTCCACTGCTCCAGTGTCATGTCAAGGAACGGCTGCTGCGGCGCGACGGCCGCGTTGGCCACGATCACCGACAGTGGACCAAGATCGGCCCGGATGGCTGCAAGTGCGGTATCCACCTGCTCGCGGTCACTCACATCGGCCTGGTATCCGCGGGCGACGCCGCCGGTCTCTTCAATTCCGGCGGCGGCCTTCTCAGCCGCCCCTTCGGTGCGCGTGAGGATGGCGACGGCGAACCCATCTTTCGCAAGCCGTTCCGCAATGGACAGGCCGATGCCTGCCGCGCCTCCTGAGACGACTGCTACGCGCCCTGCCCCGCTCATTGGATCTCCTGGCGGATGAGGCGAGTGGTTTCGTGTGTGGTCATGGTTGTCCCTATTCCTTGCCTAGCCGACTGCTGAGCCGAGGCGGGCGTGCCGCCACGCCTTTGTGTGGTGCTCCGCATGCGCTACTGTTTTCTACAACTGAACAGACGTTCCGTTCTCGGGAGATTTCAGAATTGCACGGCCCGAAGATGGATGTCAAGCCACTGGAAGTGGCCATGAAAAGGGATGGTGAGCGATGGGTAGTGCGGCAGGGAAGAGCGAACGAGAGGCCGACGACGGGCTGCGCCGCAGGCATCCTTTGGCCCGTGGCATTGAATTGCTCACGCTCATGACTGACAGCGACCAGGATGTTCATGGGGTGCGGGAATTGGCGGGGCGGCTTGAGGTAAGCCCAAGCACCGCGCACCGCCTCATTGCGGACCTTGAAAAGCTGGGGCTTGTCAGCCGCACTGCCAACGGCTCGTATCGGCTGGGCCTTGAATACCTGCGCCTTGCTTGGACGACGACGGAACGGTATCCGATCCAGGAAGTGTCGAGGGATACGCTGCAGGAGTTGACGGAGCAGAGTGGTGAGTCGTCATTCTTCGCCGTCTTCGGCGAGCAGCGGCTGAGGATGATGTTTGCGCTCGTCGTGGAGTCATCGCATCCACTGCGCTACACGCTTCCCTTGCGTCAGCAACTCCCGCTCCACGCCGGCGCCAGCGGTTTGGCGATCCTCGCGTTTCTGCCGGCGCAGATCCAGGCCGGCATTGCGCATGGCAGGCTGCACCCGGCCACCGATCGCACCTTGGTTCGGCCGGAGAGCCTGCTCGACAGGCTGGCCATTATCAGGAGCGACGGGTATGCGATTACGCACGGCGAGCGTATTGAAGGGGCGATCGCAATAGCCTCGCCGGTCTTCGCGCCCTCTGGCAACGTGGTCGGTTCGGCCGGCATCTCCCTGCCTGAAGCGCGCTTCAACGCCGCGCACACGTCCTCGCTCGCGGGCCTGGTCAAGCAGTCCGCGCGCCAGATCACCGACTATCTCACTGGCGCCAGGGACCCACGTACCGGCATCGCGCGGAAGTAGTCAAGGCGTCCTTGACATAGGTTCAGAGCTGAGCTCATACTAATCCTGTTGCGTTATAAGAACCATCTGTTCCGTTCAACGAATTTCAGTTTTACGAGAAGTACCGCGAAGGGCCAGCCAAAATCCTTCGCGATCCCTGACTACACCGAGGATCAACGATGACCCAAGCAAGCGCCGACCGCCACGTAGTCATTGTGGGTGCGTCGTTGGCCGGAACACGCGCGGCCGAGGGGCTGCGCCACCTTGGACACGCCGGCCGCATCACGCTCATCGGGGCCGAGCCGGAGTTGCCGTACGACCGACCGCCCCTGTCCAAAGAACTGCTCACGTCCGACTGGTCCGATGAGTCAGTCGAGTCGTTTCGCCTGGCCACCAAAACCGGCCTCGAAGGAGCCGGTATCGAGCTAAAGCTCGGCGTCGCCGCCACGGGACTGGACACCACCAATCGCCGCGTGATCCTCGCCGATGGCACTACCGTCGTCTACGACGTCGTGATCATCGCGACCGGGGCAGCCGCGCGGCCCTCACCTTGGCGTCCAGGGACCGGCGTTTACCAACTCAGAACGCTTGAAGACTCTCGCGCCATAGCCGCCCGCCTGAGGCTCGGCGAGCCCGTCGTCGTGGTTGGTGGCGGCTTCATCGGCACGGAGATCGCTGCGGCCGCCGTCGGCTATGGCTGCGATGTCACAGTGGTGGACCCCGTTTCCGAGCCAATGGCGCGAATCGTCGGCCCGGAGATCGCCCGCAGCCTCGTCGAACTGCATCACCGGCACGGGGCTCAAACCCGCTTCGGTGTCGGCGTCGCCGACATCCAGGGCCAGGACGGCCAACTAACAGTTATCCTCGACGACGGCACTCGCCTTGAGACCTCGACGGCGGTAGTCGGCATCGGCTCGATCGCATCGACCGAATGGCTCGCGGCTTCCGGTCTCACGCTCGATAACGGCGTAATGACCGACGGTTTCCTGCGCGCAACAGGAGCCGATGACGTCTACGCGATCGGCGACGTAGCACGCTGGCCCCACCCCGGCCGCGGCATGCAGGTTCGCGCCGAGCACTGGACCAATGCCAGCGACCAGGCGCGGTATGTTGCTGCCGCCATCACCCAGGGGGTCGAAGAGCCCTATGACTCCACCGATTACGTGTGGTCGCACCAGTACGACTGGAAGGTCCACACCATCGGCTGGCGCCACCCCGAAGGCAGTTCCACCATCGTCGGCGACCTGGCCGAGAGCGGGAAAACCGCGGTAATTCACAGCGACGCGAAGGGAGACGTGTGTGGTGCGGTCACCGTGAACTGGGTACGCGGACTCAACCTGGCCCGCAGGCTCTTCGCCACCGGGGAGTCCGCAGAGACAATCGTCGAAAAACTTGGGCAGCTGGCCTGACGGCCGCGCTGCCAGAGTGTAGAGAGGAAACGAACCATGGTCTATGTAATCGCTGACGCATGCGTCGACATTCAGGACAAGAGTTGCATGCAGGAGTGCCCTGCCGACTGCATCTTCGAGGGGGGACGGATGACCTACATCAACCCCGACCTCTGCATTGACTGTGGGGCCTGCATGACGGCCTGTCCAGTGGATGCTGTCTTCTACGACGCCGAACTTCCGGCCGACAAGGAGGAGTACGTCGGAATCAACGAGCGCTTCTTCGAAGAGGTAGAGACGCCGAAGAGCGGCCGGAAGGCCGGCAAGATCGACTACGACGTCGACGTTATTGCCGCTCTTCCACCGCGAACAGGAGCCTGAGCATGAATGCCTTGCGCGTCGCGGTGGTCGGTTCCGGTCCGTCGGGTGCCTATTGCGCCCAGCTTCTCACGGAGGAGTCCGGGTCACCGGTGGAGGTGGATGTCTTTGAGCGCCTGCCGGCACCGTTCGGCCTGGTTCGCTACGGCGTCGCGCCCGACCACCCCCGGGTAAAGTCGATAACTACCTCGTTTGCCGAAGTGTTCGATGAGACCCCGGGTGTGCGCTTCCTCGGCAACGTGCAGGTGGGAAGCGACATTACAATCGATGAGCTCCGCACGAATTACGATGCCGTGGTGTTCGCCAGTGGTGCACAGGTGGACCGGAATCTCGGCATCCAGGGCGAGGACCTGGCCGGTGTGCACGGGGTACGCGAATTCGTGTCCTGGTACCAGGGCCACCCTGACACCAAGACCGATGCCTTCGCCCTCAAGGGAAACCGCGCGGTCATCATCGGCGTCGGCAATGTGGCGCTCGACGCAGCACGCATGCTCGCCCACACCCCCGAGGCACTCCGCGCCACGGACGTGCCCGAGCACGTCGTTGACACCTTTGCGACGAGCACGTACCGCGAGGTTGTGGTGATCGGCCGCCGTGGCCCCGCATTCGCAAAGTTCACGAACAAGGAGTTCATCGAGCTGCTGGAAGTGGAGAGCTGCGACGTCATCATCGATCCCGCAGACTTGGAGCTCGACGCCCAGCAGCAGGAACACGCTGACGCCGACCCGGCAGCCAGGCGGTTGCTCGCCACCTTCGCGAAGGCCGCCGAGCGGGGCGTGCTGGGGCGCAACACGGCCATCCGTTTCCTGTTCGACCGCACGCCGATGGAATTGATGGGCGAGGAATCAGCTTCGGCCATTCGTCTGGCAAGGACAAGCGATCCCAACGTCACGGAAATCATGGAAACCGAGCTCGTACTCCGCTCGGTCGGTTACCGGGGCGCAGCCATCGATGGCCTGCCCTTTGACGAGAGGTCCGGCACCATCGCGCACCTCGATTCGCGCGTCGCCGACGACGGAAAAGTATTGCCCGGCGTGTATGTGGCCGGCTGGATCAAGCGCGGCCCCTCGGGTGTGGTTGGCACCAACCGCCGCTGCGCCTTGGAGACGGTGACTTCCATCCTCGCGGACGTCGCCGCGCCAGGCTGGACGTCGACGGCCACCCCTGCTGCCGCCGTCGATGAGCTATTGCGCTCCCGCGGCGTACGGGTGGTCGACTGGACCGGCTGGCAGTCTCTTGAGCAGGCTGAGTACGCGGCGGGTGAGGCGGTGGGTCGCGAACGCGTCAAGCTGCACGACCGTGCCGAGATGCTCCGCGCCGCAGGCGTCGTGGTCGGCTGAGGAGCAACGCCACCATGGATGGTTTCCCAGCGGGCATCGCAGCCGCGGTCCGCGAGGCAGTGGGGCGGGTGAGCGATCCCGAACTGCGGCGCCCCCTTGCTGAACTCGACATGATCAAGGGAGTCGAGGTCACGGGCGGTGTCGCCGTCGTCGGCATCACGCTGACCATCTCGACATGCCCCGCCGCCGCCCGCATTGAGCGGGACGTCCACGCGGCGGCAACCGCCGTCGACGGTGTTAAAGAGGTACGCATCGACGTCGGCGTCATGACCCCGGAGCAGCGCGCGGCACTCACCGCCAAGCTTCGCGAGGGACGCAGCCGGTCAAGCCTGCCGTTCACCAAAGAATCGCTCACCCGCGTTATCGCCGTCTCCAGCGGCAAGGGCGGCGTGGGCAAGTCAACCGTCACCACGAATCTGGCCGCCGCGATGGCTGCGCGCGGGTTGAGCGTCGGAATCATCGACGCCGATGTTTACGGGTTCTCGGTCCCCGGGCTCCTGGGACTTTTCGACAGTCAGGGCAAAGTCATCAGGCCCACCCGCATCGACCACCTTGTGCTTCCGCCCGTTGCGCACGGTATTAAGGCAGTGTCGATCGGCATGTTCCTGCCCGAGGGTGCCGAGGACACAGCTGTGTCATGGCGTGGTCCCATGCTGCACCGCACTATGGAGCAGTTCCTCAATGATGTCTACTTTGGGGACCTCGACGTGCTTCTCATCGACTTGCCGCCCGGAACCGGCGACATCGCAATCTCGGTGGGGCAGATCCTGCCACACGCGGAAGTGATCGTCGTAACGACGCCGCAGCCGGCCGCCTCTGAGGTTGCGGTCCGGAGCGGCATCCTGGCCCGCGAGTTCGACCAGCGGGTCATTGGGGTGGTCGAAACAATGTCTCCCATGCTGCTCGCCGACGGCAGCTCCTTCGAGCCGTTTGGAGCCGGCGGCGGGGCGGCGGCGGCGACGAAGCTCTCCGCCGTTGGCTCCAGCGTGCCTCTGCTCGCCTCGATCCCCTTCAGCACGGGCCTGCGCTCGGGCGGGGATACGGGAGTTCCAATAATCGCAGCCGCTCCCGAAGATCCCGCGGCACGTGCCTTCACCGAACTCGCCGAAAGGCTCGCCGTGCGTCCCCGCGGGCTGCCCGGACGCAGGCTGCCGGTCTCACCCGCGTCCACTCCCTGACATCGAGCGGATTTCGCTGCTTCCGCACAAGGCGGGGTCCTCCTGGCTGCAAGCGCGCTATGGCAGGTGGAGAGCAGCCGGCGTAGTGTCGGTTTCAACGACGAACCTTGGGGCTGGCACACGTATCCGGCAGCGGCTTGTCGGGTCAATTCGAGCAGGGGCCGGGATGGCTGGATGGAATGCTGACACTGCGGCCGGGCCGCTAGGGACCGGGACTATCACCTTGGTTGAGGGATCGTCCTTCTGCATCTCCCTGCCGAACGGAAACATCCATCCCGAACTGTCCCACGGTGTTTTCTTTCAGGACACCCGCATCCTGTCTGGCTGGAGCATCACCGTCAACGGCCAGCCTTTGGAGCCGTTGGCGGCAGAGACGAAGGAACCGTACCGGGCACAATTTGTGAGCCGCGTTCCCCGAACAGACGGGTATGCGGACAGCACGCTGATTGTGGAGCGCCTACGCGAAGTGGGTGCAGGGATCCAGGAACAGGTCACCATTCGAAACTACTCAGCGGAAGCTGCCGCATGTGTCATATCCGTGCGGATTGAAGCAGATTTCGCTGACCTCTTTGAGGTCAAGGAGGCGCGGATCCAGCGGCGGTGGGACCAAACACGTCAAGCTGACGGTGATTCGTTGACTATCCAGGCTGTTTGGCAAAACGTCCGGAAGGGCATTCTTGTTCAGGCTCCCGGGGCCGACTTATCGCCCGAGGCCTGTGAATACCGTATGTCCATCGCGCCACATGGTCACTGGAGCACGATCCTGACCGTAGTACCCGTCACCGAAGGGGCTGGCCCCGCGAGGCCGTTCGTCCATCGTGACGGAAACGGATTGTCCCTGCGGGACCGGCGCCACCAGGAGTGGGTGGCCAAGATCCCGGTAGTAGAGATGGGAAACCGATCCATCGAACGGACGTTGCGGCGAAGTTACGATGACTTGGGCGCCCTTCGCATCGAAGACCCCAACTATCCCGAGCGCGTCGTAGTCGCCGCGGGGGCTCCTTGGTTCATGACGCTGTTCGGTCGCGACTCGTTGTGGGCCTCGGAAATGTCCCTGCCGGTGGACCCGTCCTTGGCACTGGGCACCTTGCAGACACTGGCTGACCGCCAAGGCACTGAAGTGGATCCAATAAGTGAGGAGGAACCGGGCAAGATCCTGCACGAAGTCAGGCTCGATGTCTCCAGCGGGCTGTCTTTAGGAGGCAAATCCATCTACTACGGCAGTGTGGACGCGACTCCGCTGTTCGTGATTGTGCTTGCGTCTGTTAGCCGCTGGGGATTCGCAGCGGACGCCATTGCGGCCCTGCTGCCCCACGCCGACCGCGCGTTGGAGTGGATCCGGGATTATGGTGACAAGGACGGCGACGGATTCGTCGAGTATGAACGTCTCAACGATCACGGGCTGATCAACCAGGGCTGGAAGGACTCGTGGGACGGGATCAACTTCGCGGACGGCACGATGGCCGAGGGCCCCATCGCACTGTGCGAGGTCCAGGCTTACGTTTATGCCGCCTATATAGCGCGCGCATGGATGGCGAGTGAAGCAGGCGACGCGAACCTGGCGACCGAGTTCATTGATCGTGCCGCCCGATTGAAGAAACAGTTCAACGAGCAGTTCTGGATGCCTGAGCGCGGCTACTACGCCATCGCACTGGACGGTAAGAAGCGCCAAGTGGATGCCTGCGCGTCCAACATGGGCCAGTGCCTATGGCCCGGCATCGTCGATGACGACAAGGCGCCGCTCGTGGCTGAGCGCCTGATGTCCCCGGAAATGTTCAGCGGCTGGGGCGTGCGAACGCTGGCCAGCGACGTGGGCGCCTACAATCCCGCCAGTTACCACAACGGATCGGTCTGGCCGCACGATAATGCGATCATCGCCGCTGGCTTGGTGCGTTATGGCTTCGTCGTCGAGGCGCAGCGGATCGCCATGGCCCTGCTTGAGGCGGCCGGGTTTTCCGATGGCCGGCTCCCGGAGTTGTTCTGCGGCTTTACCAGGGACGAGGTGGTGGCCAAGCCGGTTCCGTACCCCACCGCCTGCTCACCGCAGGCCTGGGCGGCCACCACCCCAATCCGACTGGTAACGAGTCTGATGCGGTATGACGCCTATGTTTCCCGCGGAAGCTTGTGGATGGATCCTGAATTCCCGGAGTCCTTCGGCGACCTGCACATCACCAATGCCCCCTTGGCTGGTGGACGGATCACCATCGATGTTGCCGGTTCAAGCGCATCTGTCCGTGGCTTGCCCGAGGGGATGACGTTCCACCGAGGGCGCCGTCCGTGGCTGGCCGAACTCATGGAAGAACCCAAACCGCCCCTGGACAAGTAGTGCCGGGACCAACAGCTTCGGGGTGGCGAAGTCCTTCACAGCAGCGAGTTATTGCTCTTCGCCCGCAAGAACTACCCCGTCGGCCAGCAATTCAGCGACCTCTGCTCCGGACATCCCAAGCTCGCCTGTGAGGATGCCCAGCGTGTCTGCGCCGAGAGCCGGCGGGTAGGCCGGTTCGACGTCGACGGTGTCGACAAAGCGGATCGGTGTTGCCACATTCTCGAACGAGGTGGCGCCTTTCCTGAGGGTAAGCAGTGAACCATCCTGGGCTTCGCGTGCGTCCTCGAGGGCCTCGAGGACGTTCTTCACCGGCGCGACGGGAACCGACGCGTCTGCCAGGAGCTTCACCCATTCCCCGGCGGGCCTCTCGGTGAAACGCTTTTCGAGGATCTCCCATAGTTCCTCTTTGTTCAGCAGCCGACTGGCGGCATCAATGAAGCGGTGGTCGCTGACCAGTTCGTTGGCCCCGAGTACTTGGCACAGGCCCTCCCACATTCGGGGGGTATTGGCGGTGACCACGAATTCCCGGCCGTCGCCTCCCCGGAAGGAACGATAGGTGGCGATGGAGTCGTGGCCCGCTCCTTGCGGCTGCGGTGCGGTGTTATTAACGGAGGTGTACAGGGCTTGGTAGGACAGCATTGCCAGCTGGCCCCGCAGCATCGAGACATCGACGATGCGACCCCGACCCGTCTCACGCTGTGCTCGAAGGGCAGCCAGGATCCCGATCACGGCGTACAGTCCAGCTACGACGTCACCGGCAGGGATACCCAACCGGGCAGCCGGGGCGTTTGGGTGGCCGGTAAGGCTCATCACCCCGCTGAGCGCCTGTACCACCATGTCGTAGGCCGGGCGGTCGCGGAGCGGGCCCTCCTGGCCGAAGCCGCTGATGGACGCCCAGATGAGCGAGGGCTGGGCCTCGAGAATTGTCTCTGGTGAGAGTCCCAGCCGGGCAGTCACTCCGGGCCGGAAGTTCTCGATGACCACGTCGGCGCCCGCGATCAGGCGCTTCATGACCTCGATACCGCGCGGAGCCTTCAGATCGATCGCGATGCTGCGCTTGTTGCGGTTGTTCGCCAGGTAGTACGCGCTGACGTCGTCGATCTCGGGGCCAGCGATGGCGCGGCTTGAGTCGCCACTCAGCGATTCAACCTTGATGACGTCTGCGCCGAGGTCGCCGAGCAACTGCGTTGCCGAAGGGCCTGAGAGGAAGGTGGTGAGATCGATGACGCGGATACCCTCCAGTGGTGGGCGCTGGATCCCGGTCATGCCGCCTCGAAGATGTGGATGGTGCAGGCACCGTGGTCGAGTCCGGCGGTGCCGCCGCCGGTGACGTGCGTCATCGCCCAGCGAGCGTCATCGATCTGCCGTGCCCCGGCCTGATCGGTGAGCTGCCAGAATGCCTCGGCGATCTGCGCTACACCGCTGGCGCCGACCGGGTGGCCCTTTGCGAGCAGGCCTCCGCTGGGATTCACTACGACGTCGCCACCAAAGGTGGTCTTGCCGTCGCGAAGAAGATCGACTGCGTGCCCAGGCTCGGCGAGGCCGAAGGCCTCGTAGTAGATGAGTTCGGCGATCGAGAATGCGTCGTGCAGTTCGATCATGTCCAGGTCCTTGGGACCGATGCCGGCCAAGGCATAGGCGTCACGGGCCGAGTCGTAGGTAATGTCGGGCTTGGTCATGTCGCGGAAGCCCTCGGCAACGTGGCCGGAGTGCAGCACTGAGGCGGCCACGCGGATGGCCGGCTTGGATTCGAGCCGCTTGCGTGCGCGCTCGGAGGCAAGAACGACGACGGCGGCACCGTCACCTGTGGGACAGCACATGGGCAGGGTCAGCGGGTCCGCAATGGGGCGGGCGTTGAGAACCTCTTCGACGGTGATTTCCTTGCGGAACTGTGCGAAGGGGTTCAGTGCGCCGTGTTTGCGGGCCTTGACGCTGACCAGCGCGAGGTCCTCCGGCGTCGCCTCGGTGTCGTGCAGGTAGCGGGTGGCGCGCATGGCGTAGACGGCAGGCATGATGATGCCCTGTTTGACTTCGCGATCCTCTGGAGAAAGCGGCAGCGTGCCGCCGCCGAACTGCGTCAGTTTCTCGACGCCGATGACTACTGCGACATCGATGAGGCCCTGCGAGATGGCCTGCCACGCTTCGTGTACGGCGGTGGCGCCGCTTGAGCAGGCGTTGTCGACGTTGACTGTGGGAACAGTGCCGAGCCCGATCTCTTTGCAGATGCGCTGCCCGGTCATCATGCCACCGTAGGAGTGGCCGACATAAACGGCGTCGACGTCCGACTTTTCAATTCCAGCGTCGCGGATCGCATCGATGAGCGGAGAGACAGCGAGGCCGACGTACGACGACGTGCGGTACTTCCCGAACGGGATCATCGCCGCCGAAATCACAAAGACGTTCTCACTCATGTTAAACCTTTCGTTTTTCGCCGGTCGCCGGCACGAAGAACCAGTCGTCATCGACACCAAGCTCCACCCGCATGTCGGGGCGAAGCGGAATGTCGCCCTCGTGGATGTCGGCCAGGGTGCGTACGCCGTTGTCCAGGTCGACGTAGCCAAGGGGGCGGATGCCTTCGTTGCCGACATGAATGCGGGTGAAGGAGTAGAGCACACCGGTAGTTGGCAGGGCCACACGGCTTACATCGCGGCTGATGCAGGAACTGCAGACTACCCGGCTGCCGATCATCGTGCAGCCACATGCGTTGCACTGGCTGCCGACGAGGCGCTGCCCTTCGGGAAAGCTACCGAGGAGGCTGTCTGCCTCCATGTCTGCAATGGGCAGGGAGGCTGGCGCCTCGGTAGTCGCAGTCATTGCGTGCCTTCCTTGTTGGCTGCGGCCGCCAAGGCGATGGCCCGCGTGGGGCAGACATTGATGGCCATCTGGATTTTGTCTTCGGGGTCACCGAGTTCGTCGGTGACGATTGCGATGCTTAGATCGTCGAGATCAAAGGTGTTCGGGGCGTAGAACGTACACTGCCCGGATCCCATGCAGCGGTCGCGGTCGACGGTGAGGTTTTCAGACATCATGCCCCCTTCGGCGTGTACTCAAGGTAGAGCTGGTTGTGGCCACGGAACTTGTAGCTGCGGATCAGATCCCACTCGCGGGCGCCTTTTGAACCGTGGTGCTCCTCGCTGATCCACATGCGCTCGGTGCGTTCGAGGAAGCGCTGGATCGAGAAGACCGCTTCGGCGCGTGCCAGCGGGGCGCCAGGGCATGTGTGGATGCCACGGCCGAAGGCGAGGTGCTGCCTGGCGTTCGCACGTTGGATGTCGAACTCGGCCGGATTATCGAAGAGGCGGGGATCGCGGCCCGAAGCGCCGTGCAGCAACATGACGACGGTGCCGGGGGCGAGGTCGAGGCCGCCGATGCTGGTGGCGACTTTGGTGAGCCGGAAAGAGCCCTTGATGGGCGCTTCGATACGGAGTGTTTCCTCGATGAACTTGGGAATCAGCGAGGGCTCACGGCGCAGCAGGTCCTGCAGGTCCTGGTCTTCGGCGATTCGCTGCAGGGCGATGCCCATCAGCTGCACGGTGGTCTCCTGGCCGGCAGCAAACATATTGGAAGCGATCCGGGCGACCTCAAGTGGCTCGGGCAGGGAGCCGTCGGGGAAGGTGGCCAGTGCCATGCCGGTGATCACGTCGTCCTTCGGATCATTGCGGCGCTCCTCGATCTTCGCGACGAAGTAGTCGTAGAGCCGCTCAATGCTGCTGTGATGGTTGGCCTGGAGCTCAAGGTTGCCAAGCACGGGACCTGGAGCCGAGGCGAGCAGCTCAAGGAGCATCGGGTGGTCCTCCTCGGGCACGCCGAGCAAGTCCGCGACGGCCAGGATGGTGTAGCCCTTGGCGTAGTCCCAGATGAAGTCGCAGTGGCCTCGCTGGATGATCCGGTCCAGGAAGTGGTCTGCCGTGCGCTTGAGGAAGTCCTCGTTCTCCTTGAGTCGCTTCGGCGTTATGAGGCCCATCAGGAGCGTGCGATGGTCTGTGTGAACCGGTGGATCGAAGGTGACGATCTGGTCATTGTTCGGGAAGTACTCCCGGTGCTTCTCGAGAAGATCACTCAGGTCATCTCCAACGAGTTCGACGGGGATGTCGAGAACAGGCCCGCCCGTGCGGTTGATCGAAGAATAGACCTCAGGCTGGTGGTACACCTGCAGTGCTTCTTCATATCCCGTGACGATCACTACGCCGTACTTTGGCTCCCGCCACACCGGATGGTTGGCAAGCATGTGGTCGAAGTACGGCTCTGCCGTCTTCGCTGTTTCCGGATCGGTGAAGAAGTCAATCCTGGTGGGATCGATATCGACGGTGGTCATCTGAGTCCCTTTCCCTTCGGCTCATGCGTTTGTTTTATTCAACAGAACAGATGTCCTGTTAGGCGCTTTTCAAAGCATGGATCTCGTATGGGGCAATGTCAAGCCCGCTTATCGCGGAAGCTTCAAAACCAAAGAATGCGCCGTCCTTGACACCGAATGGTGAGTCATGCCACATTTAGTCGAGATTCGTTGAAAGGTTCAGCTGTTCCGTTGAAGGAACACGGCGTCAGGCCAGTCTCTTACGAATAAACCCACGACGAAGGAGTCGGCGAGTGCAGCCAGGTCCCTTGATGCATCATCAATCCCCTAATTTGAGGCGGGAGCGGGCGTCATGCCGTTAAACATCTTGCAGCGTGTGGGATACGCCCTCCTTGTGATCGTCCTGGTCACAGTGGGCACCACTCTGCTCCTCAGCTTTGCTCCAGGCTCCGTTGCCGAGGTCATTCTTGGCGAAGGCGCCACTCCGGAGAACATCGCCACGCTCAAGGCGCAGCTTGGGCTTGACCTGCCGATGTGGCAGCAGTATCTCAACTGGTTGGGTCATGCTCTCCAAGGTGACCTGGGCGCATCCCCCATCACCCACGTCCCGGTGATGACGGCAATCATGCAAAGGCTGCCGGTCACCCTGGAAATCGCATTTCTGGGTTTGGCAATCGCGCTCGCCATCGCCGTCATTCTCGGCGTTATCTCGGCGGCCATGCCCGGCAGCGCTGTGGACCGGGGCATCAACGTCCTCACGTCGGTGTTTATCTCCGTTCCGCCGTTCGTCTCAGGACCACTGCTCATCTTCATTTTCGCGGTGGGTATGCATGCCTTCCCATCGGTGGGCTGGTCACCCTTGGAAGCAGGGCTCGGCCCGAACCTGAGAAACGCGTTCCTTCCCGCGCTCTCGGTGGCTTTCATGGAGATTGCCTCGTTCCAGCGGGTGCTGCGCACTGACCTCGTCAGCACCCTGCGGGAGGACTACGTGGCTGCAGCGCGTGCAAAGGGCATGGGCAAGGCATATGTGATGTTCCGTCACGCATTTCGCCCGTCCTCGTTCTCGCTGCTGACCGTTGCCGGCATCAATCTCGCCCGGCTGATCGGAGGAACGATCGTGGTGGAGACGCTTTTCGGCCTCCCGGGGCTTGGGCAGCTTGTCTCCAACGCGATCATGCAGCGCGATGTGATCACAGTTCAGGGCGTGGTGACGTTCATCGCGGTCGTGTTCGTGATCGTGAACATGCTCGTTGACATCAGCTACGGCTTGATCGACCCGCGGGTCCGGAAGGCTGAGCGGGCGGCGAAGAAGAAGACCACGGCCGCATCGAGGATCCCAAGGAAGGCCGTTCAGGCATGAGTATTACGACGACGACCAAGTCCACGGTGAAGACACCAAACACCACCCGCCCGGGCTCTGGCGGCCCGGGAATCCCCTATGTCCCACCAGTAAAGAAGCAGAGGTCAGTTACCGTCTGGTTCGCTTACTTCTGGCTGGCAATCATCATCCTGTTGGCAACTTTCGCTTGGGTTCTCCCTCTCGCGCCCTACGACGCCCCCGTTGGCAGCCCGCGGACGCCGCCGAAGCCAGGAGATCTCGATCTTCTCCTCGGCACGGACAAGGCGGGCCGTTCGATCCTTGCGCGAACCATCTGGGGCGCCCAGATCTCGCTTGTGGTGGGCACAGTGGCAGGTCTCTCGGGAGCATTCCTTGGCACAGTCCTGGGCTTGATTGCCGGGTATTACCGCAAGAAAGTGGACTGGGTCATCACGTTGGTCGCAGATGTTCTGCTTGCGTTCCCGGTGCTGATCCTGCTCCTCGCCATCACTGCGATCTTCTCCCCGAGCATCCCGACCCTTGTCATCGGGCTGACCGTGGCAAGCATTCCAACCTTCATGCGCCTGGCCAGGGCAAGCACGATGTCCTGGGCGAGCCGGGAGTTCGTACGGGCCGCCAAAAACATGGGGGCGGGAGACTTTCGCATCCTCACGCGGGAAATCCTTCCAAACCTTTTGCCGACGCTTTCCTCGTTCCTCCCCATCGTCGTTGCCGGACTCATCGTGGCGGAGGGGTCACTCAGTTTCCTTGGCCTCGGCGTGCCACCACCCACTCCCAGCTGGGGAGGAATGATCAACGGCGCAAGCGAAGTGCTGCAACGAGCCCCCCACATCGTGTTCGTCCCCGCGATCGCGCTTTTCCTGACGGTGTTCTCACTGAACCAAGTGGGGGACCACCTGCGCGGCAAGTTCGATCGCAGCATGCAGGGCTAAGGCACCCACCAGAAGATCCAACCCACACGAATTTCCAATCTCCGGAAAAATCAGAAAGGCCATCGTGATTTCAATGAAGAAGTCCACAACGGCAGCCGCCCTCGTGGTGGCCGCCGCACTTGCCCTCAGCGGCTGCGCAGGCGGAGGGACATCGTCAGACTCAGCGCCCGCCGCAGACCCGGTTTCAGGGGGCATCGCCAGAGTCGTCGAGGCAGGTACGCCCACCAGCCTGGACCCGGCGCTGCTGCAGAACACCGGCCCACGCATGCCTGTCACGGGCAATTCGCTCTACGGCCAGCTCGTCACGGACGATCCTGTAACAGGCGAGATCAAGATGGGGCTCCTTGAGGAGTTCGCCACCAGCGACGGCGGAAAGACGTTCGCCGTTCGTGTTCGGGAAGGAGTCAAGTTCTCCGACGGGACACCCTTCACCGCGGATGCCGTCAAGTTCGGCTGGGACCGCATCAAGCTTCCCGCGACGGCCTCCTCGGTGATCGGTACGGCCGCGTTGATCGACAACATCAAGGTAGTGGACGAACTGACGGCAACGGTCACCATGACGAAGCCGACACCCCACTTTCCCAGCGCGGTGCTCTTCACCCAGATGAACTGGATCGGCTCACCAGCTGCGCTTCAGGCCGGAGCCGCGGCGTTCAATGCCAACCCGATTGGGGCCGGCCCGTTTGTGCTAGAGAAGTGGACGCAGGGAGACGTGCTGAAACTCAAAAAGAACCAAAACTACTACGTTCCCGAGCTGCCGTATCTGGACGGTGTTGAGGTTCGCGGCATCGCCGATCCGTCCCTTGCCTACAACGCACTTGTGAGCGGCCAAGCCGACGTTATTGCGACTTCCACCCAGGAGAATGCGGCCAACGCCCAGGACTCCGGACAGGCCGCTACGCCCTACATCCTTGGCGGCGGCAACGGCCTGATCATGAACACGTCCAAGGCGCCGTTCGATGACGTGCGCGCCCGCCAAGCAGTGTCATATGCGCTGGACATGGAGAAGCTCAACGAATCGGTCTATGGCGGATTTGGTGAACTCCCCAAGACACTGTTCAAGTCCGACTCGCCGCTCTTCGCCGACGTGCCCGTTCACACCTTTGATAAGGACAAGGCTCAGAAACTGTTCAATGAGCTCGCTGCCGAGGGCAAGCCCTTGAACTTCACCATGGCCGTCTTCCCTGGTTCAACCGCCATGTTTGAGGCCGTGCAGGCCCAGTTGAGCCAGTACGACAACGTCACGATCACGGCCAACCAGCGCGACCAGTCCGAACAGGGCTCGCTTCCTGCCAAGGGTGATTTCCAGCTTCTCAACTCGGCGATCGTCTTCAATGATCCCGATCCACGCATCTGGCTCGCCCTCAACGGGGAGGCCGGAAGCTCGAACTACAGCCGGCTCAATGACGCCGGGATGAACGCAGCACTCAACGCTGGGCGGGACGGAAAGACTGTCGAAGAGCGCGCGGCCGCCTACAAGAAGGTCGCGGAGAGGTTCCAAGAGCTCGTTCCAATGATCCTTACGAATGTTGCGTACTTCGGCACCGTAGAGAGCAGCAAAGTCCACGGAATCCACTTGTACGGGATGGGCTCGCTCGCCCCGGACACTCTCTGGCTTCAGCCCTGAGAAAGGTGGTGCTGCAGGCCGACACCGTGCAGCACCACACAACCCCGTTTCAAAGCAACGAAGGAAGGCGAAACACATGAGCGGCGAAGAAATGCTGCTGGAGATCCGGGATCTTCACGCATACATCGGCTCTCCCCGGGGCATTGTCAAAGCTGTTGATGGTGTCAGCTTCAACCTGCGCCGCGGCGAGGCCCTCGGCATCGTGGGCGAGTCAGGCTCCGGCAAGTCCATTACTGCCCGCGCGGTAATGGGCCTGATGCCCCCAAGATCTGCCCGTACCGGAGAGGTATGGTTCGAAGGGCGGGACCTGCTTTCACTGGGTCGCAAGGACCTGCAGGAGATTTGGGGCAACAAGATCGCCATGGTTTTCCAGGATCCCGGGCGCTCGCTGAACCCGGTGGTGCGCATTGAGCGGCAGCTCACCGAGGGCATGAGGAAACACTTGGGAGTCTCGAAGTCAGAGGCACACAGCCGCGCGCTCGGGCTTCTCAAGGAAGTCGGCGTGCCCGACCCCGAACGCCGTCTGAGGGCCTACCCCCACGAGCTGTCCGGCGGCATGCGCCAACGGGTGATGCTCGCCGTCGCTCTTGCCTGTGAACCAGACCTGCTCATCGCAGACGAGCCCACCACCGCGCTCGACGTGACGATCCAGCGTCAAGTGCTGGATCTGCTTCGCCGTATCCAGATTGAGCGCCGGATGTCGCTGATGCTGATCTCGCATGACCTGCACGTCGTAGCGGGTAATACCGACCGGGTGGCCGTAATGTACGCCGGACGCCTCGCCGAGGTCGGAGCGAGCCGCGAAGTGTTTGACGATCCCCAGCACCAGTACACCAACGCCCTGCTCGCCGCGACACCCACTATTGAGCACGAGCGGCATGCTCCGCTCAATGTCATTCCCGGTTCGCTTCCGTCCCCGACGGACCCGCCCAGTGGCTGCCGGTTCGCGCCACGTTGCTCCGCGGCGACGGCTGCGTGCGGCGAGGCGCAGCCGCCAATTACGAATATCGGGCGGGATCATGCAGTCGCGTGCTTCCACCCAGTTACCACGAATGTAAAGGAAGGTGAGCTCGTTGGCCGGTAGTGGAAGCGCGCATCTACGCGGAGACGAGGCGGTCCTCTCCGTCCAGGATCTCGAGGTCGAATACCACACGTCGCGGGGAAGCTTCAAAGCGGTGGCAGGAGTGAGCTTCGACTTGCTGAAGGGTGAGTCCCTCGGCATCGTCGGAGAGTCCGGGTGCGGCAAGTCCACCACTGGGCGCGCCGTGCTGCGGCTGGACCCTATCGCGGGCGGAAACATCCGTTACAGGGAGGAACCGATCGAGTCGGCTTCGCCGCAACGGCTGCGCGAGCTTCGGCGGGACATGCAGATGATCTTCCAGGATCCGATCAGTTCCCTGAACCCGAGGCGCCAGGTCAAGGACCTGGTGATGGAGGGGCTTGCGATTCAGGGCGTTTCCCAGAAGGAACGCGACGACCAAGCCCCCGAAATGCTGACGCAAGTGGGGCTTCCGAGCGAGCGCTTCGCCGAAATGATGCCACGGCAGCTCTCGGGTGGCCAGGCCCAGAGGGTGGCGATCGGCCGCGCCCTGGCCGTCCGCCCTGGGCTGCTCATCTGCGACGAACCGGTCTCCGCCCTCGACGTATCGGTTCAAGCCCAGATCCTCAACCTGCTCGAAGACCTGAAGACGAAATACGATCTCACCATCGTGTTCATAGCCCACGACCTCGGCGTCGTACGGAGCTTCAGCGACAAAGTCCTGGTGATGTACCTCGGCAAGACCTGTGAATTCGGCGACTCTGTGGAGGTGTACGACAGGCCGGCGCACCCCTACACCCGCGCGCTTCTGGACTCGGTTCCCTCGCCGGATTCAGAGGGCGGCTTCGCCGGTCCCTCGCTGAAGGGCGACATCCCGTCCCCGCTCAACCCTCCGTCGGGTTGTCGCTTCCGTGCCCGTTGCCCGGCTGCCCAGGCACGCTGCGCAGTAGAAGAACCGGAGATGCGGGAGGTGCGGCCGGGCCAATACGCCGCCTGCCACTTCCCGCTCGATTAGCAGGCTGTGCAAACGCGCGAGCCAAATCTTATCTAGGAAACCCGGGCACGTCCCGGGGAGAAATGGAGTCTCAGATGTCAGAAGAACCCGGACCCGACCCTCTCGCACCTTGGGTGCGGGAAATTGCGGCCAAGCACGACGCGGCCCGCCACATGGAAGGCGTGCAATGCCGCGGCTCAGTTGCACTCATTGACCAGGCGGCCCGGTTGCGCGGCGCCGGAGAAGTGATGTTGGGCAAAGCGATCTCACTCGAAAAGGAGATCGAGACCCGGCCCGAGCGTCTCATGGCCAGCCAGGAAGCTGCCGAGAGTGAGAAAGAGCAATGGCAGAAACTGGGTTTGTCCGAAATGCCCCACGGCCATGGCGGCGTCGAACTTGAGGTGCAGGTCGGCATTCACGGCCGTTCCGCCCACGGAGGCGACGTCATCAAATATGACGCGCACGGTGTCCACAACACCCACCTCGACGGGCTTGCCCACATCGGCGCGGATGGCACGTGGCACGGCCCGATCCCCGCGCGGTCCTCTGAAACCGATGAAGACACGATGGTCAACTGGGCACAGCACGGCATCGCGACGCGTGGCGTGTTGCTCGACATCCCCGCCGTACGCGGTACTGAGTGGGTCACGGCCGAGGAGCCCGTCACCGCAGCTGAGCTTGACGCGGCCCTTGAGGCAACCGGCGTCGACCTTGAACCCGGTGACGCGCTCATCATCTACCAAGGCCGCGACAGGTACGAGGCCGCCGGGCACATCTACCCCAGCGGGGCCGCTGCGGTAAAACGGCCCGGGATTGGTGAGGACGGCGCGAAGTGGATCGCCGGGAAGGACCCTGGACTCGTCTTGTGGGACTTCCACGACGCCCGGAACACCCCGACCGGATCGCTGGAAGTACACAGCCTCATCTGGGCGATCGGGCTCTGTCTGGTTGACAACTGCCTGCTCGGCCCTGCAGCAGCAGCGCTCAAGCAAGCAGGCACATCCACGGGCCTGCTCGTCGCCGCACCCCCTGCCATCCACCGGTCGACTGGTGTTCTGATCAACCCGCTTCTCTTGTACTAGCTCGCGACCGCCAGCTTCACTCTTGCCGAAGCCCGTCGGCGTCCAACACCAGATTGGCGGTGATGAACCTACCGCACTGCTCGCCAAACGGGTAGTCGGCCTTGGGCGTGAACGTCAGCGTCCGAACAGGCAATGCGGTCCCGGATGGGGACGTGCCGGACACGGTTGCCCCGATGGGGGATTCCGTCAGGTTTGGAAGGAAAAGGTTGCCGTGCAGGGTGCCGTCCGGGGAGGACGTTGCCGAGCATACGCCCTCGGGTGCGCAGCCCTGATCTACGGAAATGCTTCCGGGAAACAGCTCCAGGTCCGCTTCTGTGCAGGCGCCGTCTTGGCACGCCTTCATGCGAATGGACTTAACCTCGTGCACGTAGCTGGCCTGAATGGTCAGGGACACCACCGGCGCCATCGCGATGGCTGGGCACGGGGGTGGCGATTCCGGATAGCAACCCGGAATCAGCGAGGTCATCGCCGCGAGGGTCCAAGCCAATCCGATCTTGCCCATGATTCAGCGTAAGCCGGGCCCGGGTTCCTGCACCCGGATCCCAGGCAAAAGGCACCCGCATCGTTACGGCTCACACTGGCCCGTTGCCGAACCGACACCGCGCGTGATTGCCGCTTACGCTGGGAGCCGCAATCCGCCGTCGTGCATTTCCGCCAGGCCGTCGAGCAGCAGCCCGTCGAGTGCCCGTTCCAGCTGCTCGGGGGCTGAGTTGAGCCGGTGCAGTGCTGCCAGCGGAATCCCGACGCCGGAGGGCACGAACCCGAGGTCGGCGGGAGCCTGTTCAAACATTTCGCGCGGAACCGGGGCAGCAGCTTCGCGGAGGACGGCCATCACGGCGCCGCGGACTTGCCGGTCCGTGCCGTGCCAGGACTGGCCCTTGGGCGTGTACGACGGCGGTGGCTCACCTGCCGCGAGCCAGGCGCAGCTTGAGCGCACAGGACACTCGACGCACTTGGGGGTGCGCGCCGTGCACACCATCGCACCCAGTTCCATGACGGAGGCGTTCCACCGCACGGACAGGTGCCGGTCTTCGGGCAGCAAGGCGTCGGCAAGGCGCATCTCGGCTGCGGTGAGCGTCGGAGCGGGCAGGGCGAGACCGGAGATGAGGCGCGCATGGACGCGGCGGATGTTGGTGTCCACCACTGTTTCGCGGCGCCCGAAAGCAAAGGCGGCGACGGCGGCAGCTGTGTAACTGCCGACGCCCGGCAGGCTCAAGAGCTCGGGATAGGTGTCCGGGACGTCGCCTCCGTGCTCGTCCCGGATTGCGACGGCGGCCGCGTGCAGTCGCAGCGCCCGGCGCGGATAGCCCAGACGCCCCCAATGGCGCACGGCTTCCCCTGAAGGCTCGTCGGCAAGGTGGGCGGGAGTGGGCCAGCGTTCCATCCATTCCCGCCAGACCGGCAGCACGCGCACCACCGGCGTCTGCTGGAGCATGACTTCGCTGACCAGGATCCCCCAGGCGCTGCAGTCGGGCTCGCGCCACGGAAGGTCCCTTGCCGTCTCGCCGAACCACTGGTCCAGGGCGTGATGGAGGCCATCGAGGTGGTGGGCACCGGGGTCCGTACTGTGGTCCGTACCGGGAAGTGCCATGCGTCGTATCTCCCGGACTGTTGAAGTTTAGGCTGGCGCCGAAGCGCTGGAATTCTGCCCCTACTGTAGTGGAAACCGGAACGGCAATGCTGTGCGGTGCACGTCACACAGGGCGGGTTTG
Source organism: Arthrobacter sp. 1088 (assembly GCF_031455315.1). Lineage (NCBI taxonomy): Bacteria > Bacillati > Actinomycetota > Actinomycetes > Micrococcales > Micrococcaceae > Arthrobacter > Arthrobacter sp. 1088. Next base: position 25,489 of record NZ_JAVDSM010000018.1, on the reverse strand, counting down.
GCGTCCGGCGGCGTGGTGGTGGCGTGCTGCGGAGTGGGCCCGCCTAGCCTAGAAACATGGCCAACCAGGGTAAGAACCAGTCGTCCGCGCGCACATCAGCGCCGGCGAAGGGTGCTGCCCGCAGTTCAGGTGGAACGGGCCGCCCTGGCACCCCGACGCCCAGGCGACGTCCAAGCCCGGCCGTCTACCGCCGTCGTCGGCAGTTTGTTTTCGGTGCTTTGCTGCTGGTGATCGCCCTCGTAGTGGCTGGCGTCGTGGCAATCACCGGCGCGCTCGCAAGTAAGTCCGAGCCGCAAGCTGTCAGCACACCGGAAGCGTCCCAGGTTCCCACTCAAGGGAATGCGCCCACAGCGGGCACTGCTTCCCCGTCCGCAAAGCCAACGCCTGTGTGCGACCTGAACCTGGTGACCGTCGCTGCGGTTACTGACAAGCCGGCCTACTCGGCTGAGGAGAAGCCGCTGCTCACCATGACCATCACCAATGGCGGGACGGCGCCTTGCGAGGTCAACGTTGGCACGTCGCAGATGGAGTACGTGGTGATGAGTGGCTCGGACAGGATCTTTTCCTCCAAGGATTGCCAGGCCGGAAGTGAAGACCTGGTCAAGACCATCCAGCCAGGCAAGAGCGAGACCGCCAATTTCCCCTGGCAACGCAACCGGACGCTGGAGGGCTGCGCTGCGATCGACGCCAAGCCCGGCGCGGGCGGCGCCTACTACACGTTCGAGGCCCGGCTGGGGAACAAGTCCAGCACCAAGGCAGTGTTTCAGCTGAACTAGCGGCCGGAAAGCGTCCGACGGCGGCAATCGGCTTCTAGAGGAAACGGTCCAGCAAGCTTGCTTCGGCCATGCGGCTCAAACCCTCGCGGACCGTGCGTGCGCGTTGGTCGCCGATGCCGTCAACAGTCATGAGGTCATCGATGGTGGCTGCCATGAGGTTCTGCAAGCCGCCGAAGTAGTCCACCAGGCGATCGGCGACGGCCTTCGGCACGGACTTAAGGCCGGACAGGAGCCGGTAGCCGCGGGGCTGGACCACAGCGTCCAGCTGCTCAACGCCACCCGCGAAGCCGATGATTCCGGCAATCCTGCTCAAGTCAATCAGTTCAGTGGGGCCGAGGTTGAGGAGCGCCTGGACGGCTTCTTCAATATCCTCGGGAGTGGCGTCGGGGTCTGCGTAGTCGCGGATGATGACATCGCTGCCCGGGCCGCGGCCCATGGTGAGCTCCTCCACCTGGAGGGACAGCAGGCGGCCGTCTTCGCCAAGTTCCAGAACGTACTGAGCGATTTCCTCGGAGATACGCCGAACCATTTCCTGGCGTTGCAGGGTGACGGCCACATCCCTGACCGTGACCAGTGCTTCAATCTCCAGTGCTGAAAGGGAACTGGTGACTTGGTCCAGTCTCGCGCTGTAACGCTCCAACGTTGCCAGGGCCTGGTTGGCCCGCGCGAGGACCTTCTCCGAGCCCTCCAGGACGTGCCGCAGGCCGTTCACGTACAGCGCGATGATCTGCATCGACTGGCTGACGGAAATAACGGGAACGCCAGTCTGGATGGCGACGCGCTCGGCTGTGCGGTGCCGGGTCCCGGATTCCTGGGTCTCGATGCTTGAGTCCGGAACGAGCTGCACAGCGGCACGGACGATGTTGCTGGCGTCCTTGTCGCAGATGATGGCGCCGTCCATCTTGGCGAGCTCACGCAGGCGCGTGGGCGAGAACTCGATGCCGATATCGAATCCGCCGGAACAGATGGAGTCGATGGTGCGGTCCGAGCCCAACACGATCAAGGCGCCGGTGCGTCCGCGAAGGATGCGCTCCAAGCCGTCCCGTAAAGGAGTTCCGGGTGCGACTCTGGCCAGAGTCGCCTTGAGCGACTCTTCCGGGCTCCGGGCCATAGGGTTTCCCTTCGAAGGTGCAAGCCATGGCTCACAGACAAGCTGAATCCGGCATCTGCGGGCGGTTCGAAAAATGCCCTGATGACGACTAGCACCATGATATGGCTTCCGGGCACCGTTAACCGCACCAGCAAGCCCCAAAGTGGGTCATTTCGTTATGTGCGGGGATGGCTGGAAGGTGCGTTTTCTTGCCTCACCGGCAAGGGTTGTTTGGGCCTATTGGGCGGTTGACGTGCTTCGATATAACAAATTGGTGTAGATATTCTAGTAATCCACCTGCCGCTTCAGCTTGTTCCCGAGCCACAGCATCGCCAGGCTCACCAGGAGGAAGCCGACGGAAATCGCTGCGGCAAAAACCACCACACCGCCCCAGCCACCTGCCCGGGCGGGGTCGATGAACCAGTACGGGTACCAGTTGACGAACGCTCCACGGATGAGGCTATAGACCAGGTAGCCCACCGGGTAGAGCAGCCAGTACCAGATATGGCGGGTAGTCAAGGTTGCCCGCGGTGGTTGGAACAGCCAGTCCACCACCATCACCACAGGGATCAGGTAGTGGACCACAAAGTTGACCCACGGAAGAAGGGAGCCAAGGTCCTCGCCGGCAAGCAAAGCGCCGAATACCAGTCCAACTACGGCCATGGCGATGGTCGCCGTGCCGCGGGTGGCGTCATCGATCTCACTGGGTCGTTTCCGGACCAGAACCCTGTATCCGCTGATGAGCAGCACCACGGCCGCGAAGATATTCGATAAGTTGGTGAAGTAGCTGAAGAAGTTCCAGACGTCGTACCCCATGCCTAAATGAACCGTCAGCTGCGTTCCCACTGCCACCAGGGTCAAAAGGCCAAAGAAAAAGCGTCCCCCAATAAGCACAGTTCTTTTGGTCATGGCCCAATCCTTGCCGAAACCGCAGCTCAGCGGGCTCCCGACACCCCGGCGGAATTACGTGATCAGCAGTTCCAGCGCTTCGGCCAGGTGGCCAACTTCCCGCACCGAGAAGCCGTCCGGGATGACACCGGCGCCCGCCGGGCTGGCAGGCACGATCGCATGCGTGAACCCTAGCCGGTGGGCTTCCTGGATGCGCTGGTTAATCCCGGGAACGGGACGTACTTCGCCAGCCAGGCCCACTTCGCCGAACGCAATGAGCCGTTGGGGTAGTGCCTTGCGGGACTTGGCCGATGCGACGGCCAACGCAACAGCCAAGTCGGTGGCCGGCTCCGTGAGTTTCACCCCGCCCACGGTTGCCACATACGAATCGTCCTTATGGAGCATGCAGCCGGCACGCTGCTGAAGCACTGCGAGCAACATGGCAACCCTGGAACTTTCCAACCCGCTGGTGGCACGCCGGGGCTGGGAATTGGCGCTCTCGGCGAGGAGCGACTGGACCTCAGCGAGCAAGGGCCTGCGACCCTCCATGGTCACTGTGATGCAGGTTCCGGAGACGGGCTCCCGGGTCCGCGAAACGAACAACCCGCTGGGATCGGCCAACCCCTCGATGCCGGCCTCGTTAAGATCAAAGCAACCGACGTCGTCCGTGGCGCCATAGCGGTTCTTTACGGCCCGCAGCAGCCGCAGGCGGGAGTGGCGCTCGCCTTCGAACTGGCATACGACATCCACAAGGTGTTCCAGCAAACGCGGCCCTGCGATGGTGCCTTCCTTGGTCACATGGCCAACCAGCAGCGTTGTCATGTTGCGTCGCTTGGCCGCAGAGATGATGGACGCCGCAACCTCGCGTACCTGCGAGACACCACCGGCGCTTCCTTCGACGTCGGCGCTGCTGAGCGTCTGCACTGAGTCCACGATCAGCAGCTTGGGCTCGAGCTTCTCTACTTGGCCCAATGCCTGCCCAAGGTCGGTCTCGGCGGACAGATACAAAGTGTGCGCGACGGCGTCGATCCGCTCCGCCCGGAGTTTCACCTGTGCTGCGGATTCCTCGCCGGTAATGTACAGGACATCCTGCCCTGTGCGGGCGAATTTCGCGGCGACGTCCAGCAGCAGGGTGGACTTCCCGACGCCGGGTTCCCCAGCCAGCAGGATGACGGCACCGGGAACGAGCCCTCCTCCAAGGACGCGGTCCAACTCGTCCACACCCGTGGGCAGGAATGCCGCCGTTGTCCCATCCACCTCAGCGATCCGGCGGGCCGGCTCCAAAACTGTTGCGGCCGCCGTCGTACGCGCAACAGTGGCGCCGTACTCTTCAACCGTTCCCCACGCCTGGCACTCACCGCACCTGCCCACCCACTTGATGGCCGTCCAGCCGCATTCGGCGCATTTGTAGGCGGGTGTCTTGGATGCGCGGGAGGTCTTGGAAGCCATGGGTCCAAGGTTAGTCGTGGGGGCTGACAGTATTAGCCGCGAGATGGCATTTGACGCCAATGTTCGGCCGGCGGATTGTCATTAAATGCCATCTCGGCGGGGAGCGGCCTACAGAGCCGGCAGTACGTCCCGGGCCTCGTCGGGTTCCAAACCGCTCGCTTCCAGCAAATCCACCATGAGGGGGCGGAACAACATCACCACGGTTTCGCCCTCAAGCTTCTGAACGTCCAGCATTTTGGGGTGCAGGCGCGAGGCGATGTCGGTCAGCTCGTTGCGTGCGTGACGCAGATGAACGCGGCGGGTTCCTTCGCTCTGCTCCGCCAGGCCGATGGTCAGTTCATCGATTGCGGCGGCAGTTTCCTGCAGCACCTCGGAAATGCTTTCAATTGCTTCGTCGGACAGCGCAGCATGGTTGATTGCGCTGGTGAGCCTGCGGGCAAAAACGCGGCTGTTACGGAGCGCGAGGTCGATGTATTCCAGCGAGTGCTCCAGGCTGGCTAGCTCGTCGCGGTGCCTCCGGTGCGCCGGGGCGAGCGTTGCAACTTCGCCGGACGCCCGCAGGGTCTGCCGCATCCGGTCCACCAGTGGCTGGCAGTTACGGCCGCGAATCAGCGCGTGCCAGGCGATGGTGGAGTCACTTTCGACCATGGCCTTGGCGCACTCGCGCAGCACTTCGGCGAGTTCGTGCAGGATTTTTTGGACATCCTTTCGCGGCTCCCGGCGCGGGTCCTTCGGCACCAAAATGGTCACCAGCAGAGCGAACACCCCACCCACCACCGCATCCAGGCTTCGCGTGAACGGCCCGCCGGCCGGCGCAGGCAGCAGCACCACCAGCAGCGACTGGAGCCCCAGCTGGGTGGTGAAAATAGTCCCGCTGTCCAGGAACCTGGCCAGCAGGATAGAGAAAAGAAGCACGACGGCGGCCTGCAGGATCCCAGCGCCCAGCCAGTGGAGCAGCAGGTCACCCACCACGATGCCGAGCGTGCAGCCCAGACCGACCTCAATAACACGGCGCAAGCGCGGATCACGGGAGAAGCCGAGCGCAATCAGCGAAGACGTGGCCGCGAACAAGGGCCCCTGATGACCCAGTACGTATTCCGCGAAAGCATAGGCCCCCACGGCGCACACCGTCATTTGAATAGCGGGCGTCAGCGAGTTCCGGCTACGGACCAATCCCGTCCGGACTCTGGCACGCAGGAACCTCTTGCTTGCAGAAAATCCCTTCGCGGCAGCCATGTCCTCCAGTCTATTTGCCGAACGGCCGCCAAAGACGGCAACCCAGCTCACACTCAAGGTGGCACGCGCCACATAACCCAATGGTCCGCCGTCGTTCACTTTGCGTTCACCTTCCACGTCAGATCCCGTTACCTGCGCTGCTTACCTTCAGTAAAGGCACAAAAGGTCCATAGCTCACGCACGCCGAAATCTCCGTTCGGCCCGCATCAGAGAATCCCTGGAAGGGGTACATCCAAGTGAAGGCAACTCGCTTCGGCCGCAACGCGGCAATCGCGGTCATCGCAGCTGGCGCTCTCGCGCTCACCGCTTGCGGTTCAGACAACGCAACGGGCACCGCCGCTGGCACGCCGTCAGCAGCATCGGGCACCAAGGTCACCGGCACCCTCACCGGCATCGGCGCATCCTCCACCGGCGCAGCCATGGACGCCTGGAAGGCCGGCTTCGCCAGTGCAAACCAGGGCGCAACCGTGCAGTACTCCCCGGACGGTTCCGGCGCAGGCCGCAAGGCCATCATCGACGGCTCGGCACAGTTCGCCGGCTCGGACGCTTACCTGAAGGACGAAGAGCTCGAGAGCTCCAAGGCCAAGTGCGGCCCTGAAGGCGCCATCAACATCCCGGTGTACATCTCCCCGATCGCCGTCGCTTTCAACGTTCCGGGCGTCACGGACCTGAAGCTCGACGCCGCGACGGTCGCCAAGATTTTCCGCGGCGAAATCGCCAACTGGAATGACCCCGCAATCGCGGCCCTGAACGCCGGCGTTACCCTGCCGGACCTCAAGGTCACCCCGGTGAACCGCTCTGACGATTCCGGAACCACCACCAACTTCACCGACTACCTCGCAGCTGCTGCTCCCGAGGTCTGGACGGACAAGGCCGCAGGCATCTGGCCGGCAAGCCTGAAGGGCGAGAACGCCAAGGGTACCTCCGGCGTCGTCAAGACCGTCACCGACACCCCGGGCGCCGTGACCTACGCCGATGACTCCGCTGTCTCCGGCAAGCTGGGCACCGCATCCATCAAGGTCGGCGAGGAATTCGTCAAGATCTCCGCTGACGCTGCTTCCAAGGCTGTCGAGGCCGGCAAGCCTGTTGACGGCCGCGCCGCCAACGACGTTGCCATCAAGCTGGACCGCAAGACCACTGTCTCCGGCGCCTACCCGGTAGTGCTCGTTTCCTACCACGTCGTATGCACCACGTACGAGACCAAGGCAGTCGCTGACCTGGTCAAGGCCTTCGAAAGCTACGTAGTTTCAGACGAAGGACAGAAGACCGCCGCTGACGCTGCCAAGTCCGCACCGCTCTCCAAGACGCTGCAGGACAAGGCCAAGGCCGCCATCGAAACCATCAAGGCCAAGGCCTAGGATTTCCGGCGGGTTTGCCTGAACCCGGCTAAACACTGAAGTTCCCTGTCCTGCGCGGAGTGGCTGAAAGGCCGTTCGCGCGGGATAGGGAACTTAGCCATGTAAGACCAGTTCACTGAGACTGAAGGATCGTGAAGTGACCACCAACTCCCTGACAACCTCCCAAGGCGCAGGACGCGCCGGGGACAAGGTTTTCTCCGGGGCCGCCATGGCCGCAGGGTGCCTGATTCTCGCGGTTCTCTTCGGAGTCGCCCTGTTCCTCGTGGTGCAGGCAATCCCTGCGCTCGTCGCACCGCCTGCGGACATCCAGGGCGGCCACGGCTTCTTCGCCTACATCGCCCCGATCGTCGTGGGCACGCTCATCGCCGCCGTGATCGCGCTTGTCATCGCAACCCCCGTGGCAATCGGGGTGGCCCTGTTCATCTCGCACTACGCCCCGCGCCGGCTGGCTTCGGGGCTCGGCTACGTTGTTGACCTGCTGGCCGCCATCCCCTCCGTCGTCTACGGTGCGTGGGGCGCGGCTTTCCTGGCCAAGGAAATCTCCCCGGCCTACGACTGGCTCGCCAACAACCTCGGCTGGATCCCGATCTTCCAGGGACCGGCATCCGCCACCGGCAAGACCATCCTCACCGCCGGCATCGTCCTGTCCGTCATGGTCCTTCCCATTATCACCTCCCTGTCCCGCGAAATCTTCCTGCAGACCCCCAAGCTGCACGAAGAAGCTGCGCTCGCATTGGGAGCCACCCGCTGGGAAATGATCCGCATGGCGGTACTCCCGTTTGGTCGTCCGGGAATCGTGAGCGCCATCATGCTGGGCCTGGGCCGTGCCCTTGGCGAGACAATGGCGGTTGCACTGGTGCTGTCCTCGGGAGTCTTGACTGCAAGCCTCATCCAGTCCGGCAACCAGACCATCGCCGCCGAAATTGCGCTGAACTTCCCGGAAGCCAGCGGGCTCAAGGTCAATACGTTGATCGCCGCAGGCCTGGTGCTGTTCGTCATCACCCTTGGCGTGAACATGATTGCCCGCTGGATCATCACCAAGCACAAAGAATTCTCGGGAGCCAACTAAATGACCGCCACCGTAGTCCGCAAGCGCTCGGCGCTCACCAAGGGCCAACTGCCCAAGTTCGCTCCTTACATTGTCCTGGCCGTCGCCCTGATCGTGGGCGCAGCCATTCTGGCCCTTATCGGGTTCAACGCCTTTGGCTGGGGCCTTGTCTCCGCGGTCCTGTTCACCCTCGGCCTGGTGGCGTGGAGCGGCGCCGTCGAAGGCGCCCGCAAGGCCAAGGACAAGCTGGCCACGTGCTTGATTGTCGGGGCCTTCCTGATTGCGCTCCTGCCGTTGATCTCCGTCATCTGGACCGTGCTGGTGAACGGCATTCCCGGCCTGGTAACGCCCGGATTCCTTGGTACGTCCATGAACGGCGTCACCGGTGCCTTCGATAACAAGGCAGCCGAGGAAGGCGGCAAGGTCCTCGGCGGCATCTATCACGCGCTGCTGGGCACCCTCCAGATCACGCTCCTGGCCACCGTCATCTCCGTGCCGGTCGGCCTGCTCACTGCCATCTACCTGGTGGAATACGGCAACGACCGTCCCCTGGCCCGAGCCATTACGTTCTTCGTGGATGTCATGACCGGCATTCCCTCCATCGTTGCCGGCCTCTTCGCGGCAGCATTTTTCTTCGCGGTTGTCGGCCCCGGCACCAAGACCGGTGCGGTAGCCGCCGTCGCGCTTTCCGTCCTGATGATCCCGGTAGTGGTCCGCTCCAGCGAGGAAATGCTCAAGATCGTCCCGAACGAGCTCCGCGAGGCGTCGTACGCGCTCGGCGTGCGTAAATGGCGCACCATCACCAAGGTGGTTATTCCGACGGCGATCTCCGGCATTGCGTCCGGCGTTACCTTGGCGATCGCCCGGGTTATCGGCGAGACCGCTCCCATCCTGGTCACTGCAGGCTTCGCGACCACTATCAACAACAACGTCTTTGGCGGTTGGATGGCCTCGCTGCCCACGTTCATCTACACCCAGATCCTGAACCCGACGTCGCCGTCCAACCCTGGCCCCTCGGACCAGCGGGCATGGGGCGCCGCTTTGGTGCTGATCATCCTGGTGATGCTCCTGAACCTCGGAGCCCGCCTCATCGCCCGCCTGTTCGCTCCCAAAACGGGACGCTAGGCCGCGACGGTTTTTCGGCCCCAACCAACAACTTCCATAAACCCCCAAGGAATAAGGAACACCATGTCCAAGCGCATCGACGTCAAAGACTTGAACGTCTACTACGGCAGCTTCCTGGCTGTCGAGGACGTCAACATCAACATTGAAGCCAAGTCCGTCACGGCCTTCATTGGCCCGTCCGGTTGTGGCAAGTCCACCTTCCTCCGAACGCTGAACCGCATGCACGAGGTCCTTCCCGGTGCCCGCGTCGAGGGTGAGGTCCTGCTCGACGGCGACAACCTCTACGACCCCGGCGTTGACCCGGTGACCGTGCGCACGCAGGTCGGCATGGTTTTCCAGCGCCCCAACCCGTTCCCCACGATGTCGATTCGGGACAATGTCCTGGCCGGCGTGAAGCTGAACAACAAGAAGATCTCCAAGGGCGAAGCAGATGCCCTGCTGGAGAAGTCCTTGATCGGAGCCAACCTGTGGAATGAGGTCAAGGACCGCTTGGACAAGCCAGGTTCCGGCCTTTCGGGCGGCCAGCAGCAGCGCCTCTGCATCGCCCGCGCAATTGCTGTTGAGCCCCAGGTGATCCTCATGGACGAGCCTTGCTCGGCTCTGGACCCCATCTCCACGCTGGCGGTCGAGGACCTCATCAATGAGCTCAAGGACCAGTACACCGTGGTGATCGTTACCCACAACATGCAGCAGGCTGCCCGTGTGTCCGACAAGACTGCGTTCTTCAACATCGCCGGCACCGGCAAGCCCGGCAAGCTCATCGAGTTCGCTGACACCACCAGCATCTTCAACAACCCTTCCCAGAAGGCCACGGAAGACTACGTCTCCGGCCGCTTCGGATAAGGGTCTGCAGGTTCCGGCTTTCTTGGGAGCCGGCAATGAACGACGGCGGCCGTCGCCTTGGGGGTACGGCCGCCGTCACTTTTTTGTACCCAAGTAAGTCGCAATTGTGCGCGTTTTGACCCCTCATAACGCGCTTAAGTGCGACTCAGACGGGTCAGAGGTCCGCCAGGGGTGAGAACGCCAGCTCAAGGACGAAGGCCATTGCGGCCGTGACGAGCGGCGTGGCAACCCAAAACAGTAGAATCCTGCGAACAAGACGCCTGTTGGTGATGGCGAAGCGCTGGTTGGTGCCTGCTCCCAGTACGGATGCGGTCAGCGTATGGGTTGTGGACAGTGGTAGCTGCAGGCCGATGGCGCCAATGAAGAGCATCATGGAAGTCAGGGTTTGGGCCACAAACCCTCGCAGAGGGTCAACGCGGATCAACTTGTGACCCAGCGTGTGCGAGATCCTCCAGCCACCAAACATGGTGCCCGCTGTGAGCATGATCGCGGTCAGAACGAGGATCCACAGGGGCAATTCGCCCCCACTGGACAATCCCGCCGCCACCAGTGCCAACAGGAGAACGGCCGCAGTGCGTTGGCCATCCTGGAGCCCATGGCCGAAAGCCACGGCCGCAGCAGAGACAGCTTGCGCCCGGCGGAAACGCCTGTTGATGACATTCGGCTGCGTATAGCGCGCAGCCCAGGTCACCGGCCAGACGAGCAAATAGGCAGCCACGAAAGCGATCACAGGTGACAGGACCAAGGGCAAAGCGACCTGGGTCAGGAGGACGTTGTCCACTCCGTTGATCGAGTGCCCGCCCACCAGCACGCTCGCAGCGCCCGCGCCGATCAATCCGCCCACGAGTGAGTTGGTGGAAGACAACGGGATGCCGCGCCACCACGCGTATACGCCCCAGATGATGGATGCGGCGAGGGCAGACGTCAGCATTGTTAGCCCGCCAATGCCGTTGGGCAGGATGATCCAGGACTGCGTAAACGCGAGGACGAAGCTGCCGCTGAGCATGGCGCCGATGAAGTTGAAAACAGCTGCCAGGAGGACCGCCACGGATGGCGTGAGGGCTCGTGTCCTCGTGGAAAGTGCTACGGCATTGGAGACATCACGGAAGCCGTTAAGGAAAGCGAATCCTGAAGCCAAACCCACCACGAGGACCATGAATGCAACGATCACGTCATGATTCCTTGACGATGATGCTGCCTACCTGCGTGGCGATCTTACGCATGTCCTTGGTGACTTCCACCAACTGGTTGGCGATGTCCCTGTGCCGGGCGTACTGCGTCGATTTCATATCCTTCAGCATCTCGGCCACCCATGTGCGGTGGGTTCGCTCTGCACGTTTCGCCAGCCTGAGGATCTCAATCCAGTAGTCTTCGAGTTCGTCGAGGTCCTCAAGCTTTCGCATGGCGTCCACCGTCAGCTCGGCTTGGCGGCTGATGATCTCCAGTTGGTCGGCCGCGCGCTTGGGCAGGCGTTCCAGCTTGTAGAGCGCAACCAACTCGCCCGCGGCGTCGAGCTTCTCCATGGCCTCGTTGAGGTGCCGGGACAGCGTGTACATGTCCTCGCGGGGGAGCGGGTTCACGAAGCTGGTGCGCATGTGCGTCAGGAGCGCAAAGTGCAGGTCCAGGGATTTCGACTCGTGCTCGTGGAGTTCCTCGGTCAGGCGTGCGTGCTCACTGGCCTGGGCGCCGAGGATCTCTGAGAGCGTTCCGGTGGCGGCCACAATGACGCCTGCCATCTGCGCGAGCAGTACGAGCCCGGCAGGTTCCTGGGGGAAAAGGCGCAGCTTCATTTCGCTTCCGGGCCGGGGACGGATGGGCTGCGGGCCGCTTGACTTGACGCTTCCCGCTTCGGCCCCAACTTTACCTGTACGACGACGGCCACCGCTAAGTCTGCGGGTGTGGCAGCGGCTCACATTCAGGGGTGGCTAGCCCTGATCCGGGCCTGGGCATAAAAATGGTGCCGAACCGGATACGCCTCTCGGCGGTAGGCCGCTCGGAGCGGCTATAAGTTGAAGCCCGGGGGTTTCGCGGTTCGGCACCAGTTTCAGTGTTCTACGTCGGTGCGGCTAAGTCAACATTGACAGGCAAGGCCCGACGTGGGTAAATTCAGGGGTTTTTGGGCCCTAATCCAGCTCCCCCAAGCGCCATGCATTGGCTGCGTGCTCGAGGTCCTCGGCGGTCTTTACCAGCTGGTGCGAGTTGCGTGTGAGCTTGCTTGCATGGCTTTCATTGCTGTGCTCCGCCCCGTCCGCCAGGGTTGCCTGGCCGAGCGCCACAACCCGGCAGAACGCAGCGGAACGTTCCAGCGCGACGTCGAAATCGCCGTCGAACGCTCCGGACAAAATGGCATCTGCCATGGTCTTCATTTCGTCGGCTCCGGGTGGCTCCGCTGCCCCTGCAACCACGTTGGATACCTGGGCGGTGTCGCGGCCTGCCCTGAAGTAAACAGAAATGCGCTCGGGGTTCTGGATGGTGGCGGCGCGGAGGGCGTAGAGCCTCCACAAAGCACCGGGCAGGGAACGGGCGGGGCTTTCGGCCCACATCTCGGCGATGGCTTCGAGGCCCTGCTCGTCGGCCAGCTTCACCAGGCGACGGGTGACTTTGGGGTCGTCGCTGTCACGGCCACGTTTTACGAGCGCCTGGGCGGCCAGGTGGGCAGCCTCGGAGACGCGGGCGGGATCTGCCCCACCGGCGAACGGTTCGAAGTCGATGGGCGCGAAGGGCTTGGGCTTGTGGTGCCTGTTCGCTCCGCCGTACGCACGTGATCCTGGCTGTTCGCTCATGAGTTCACCGTACTCCTGTGCCCTGATGGGGTCGAGTAACGGTTTCTTTGGCTGCTTTCTTGCTGCCTGTGCGCCTTCCCGACCTACTTTGCCGCTGGAGGTGGGCCGACGCGCCGCTGCCGCCGCGCGCCGTCGTCGGCTCTTCGCTCAAAAGAGGTCACGACGCCGCGTTGCAGGCCCCGTTCCTCGACTGGCTTGACGTTGAGGTACAGTATTCATGGCTGTTTCAACAGCTGGAGGGGCCTTTAGCTCAGTTGGTAGAGCATCGGACTTTTAATCCGTGGGTCGTGGGTTCGATCCCCACAGGGCCCACCCTTTCTGCAGGCCGGAGACGTTGAGTCTCCGGCCTGTTTTTGTTCCCGGCGTGGGGTTCCGTGTTGAGCCCACGATGCCGGGCTTCCTAGGCGATTGCCTGTGATCCGTCCTGGAAGATCGGATACAGCGAAATAGGTGTGACCGTCTCCTCTGACGGAGCGTCGTGGAAAGGCTCTGGCGCCTTTGTTGCTGGCGTAGGAGCCGGTTGCCCGGCGGCGACGATTTCCAGTGATTCCATATCCAGCAGTCGTCGGCTCCCGGTTTCTGCATCCTGGAGCCAGAACAGATCGGTACCCGCGATTGTCTTGAGCACCGTGCCCCGGTGGTAAAGGCGGCCGTTGTGCCACGCCTCTATGTATTCGCCTGGGCTGAGAGCGTGTGGCTCCTCCTTGCTGCCCGGCAAGGTGCCAAAGGCCTGCGCCAGGCTGGCCTGCGTTTTCAGCGCCTGGAATAGATCCCTGTTTGCAGTGCTCATGTTTGCTCCCCTCAGCCGGCTGTTGCCATCTTTGGCCGGTTGGCCTTGTGGCTCCAGCCTTTCGCATTCATGTTGCAGGGGCGTTGCAGGCGGATGAGCGCTGTGTGACAGCTAGTGGGGATCGGCTTCGTCGCCTGGAGCGTCCATGCCGGAACCCGTCCCTGGAGCCGGGTCGGAGCCAGGCTCGGAACCGTTCGAATCCGAGTTGGGAAGCTCGTCAGCGTACGGTGCGTGGGGACCGGGTTGGTTATTCAGGAGCTCGTTCGCCGCCATTGCCAGGAGGTCCCTTTCCAGTTCCGGAACGGACAGCATTCCCTGCAGGTACGCCTCCACTTCGTACTCACCCACGGACCCGCCGATGCTGAAGTACTGCAGCCACAGGGTGCCCGTGCTGATCCGCGCAGCGGAGAGGGCTTCCAGGAGCCTTCGGCGTTGCTCGGGTTCTTTACGTTCGAAGCCCATATCCGGCGGCCTTAGTTGTGGTCTGCCGGAATCCCGGCTACAAGCTCGGCGCTGACTTCCTGCAGGGTTCTGCTTTGGTCGCGGGCGTTCCCTATCAGTTGCTGCAGTGCCCGTTCGTGAGTGATCTTGTGGCGTTCCATCAATATCCCGCAGGCCCGGTTGACCAAATCGCGGCTGTGCAGGGCGGCCTGCAGTCCCTCACTGATGCGCTTGGGTGTCTCAGTGCTTTGAATGTGGGAAAGAAGGGTGGCAGCAGGGGAAGCGAAGAGCTCCATCAGCGTGACTGTGCCTGCATCAAAGACGGCAGGTTCCGGCGCGTAGATCTTAATAGCGCCAATGCTGCGTCCGTTTGCTATCAGGGGTGCGCTGACCACTGACCTGATGGGAAGGGAGCTGACGGCAGTACGCCATTCCGGCCAGCGCGTGTCCGTGCCTAGGTCTTCGATCAGCACGCTTTCTTCCGAGGCCCACGCTGTCAGGCAGGGACCCTGGCCCAGATCATATTGTAGGAAGTCCGCCTGCTCCACGATGTTGTCGGTGAATCCAGTGCTGGTCCTCCGTGCCTGCGAATCCAGGATGGAGACGCCTGCGCCAAGTGTGCCGGGTACGGACTCCTTGATGGCCAGCGACAGGCTTTGAACGGCTTGGTCAACCTTTTCCTCGGTCAACAGGAGGCCAAGAATCCGGCCGATGGCGCCCGAGAGTTCGTCCAGAGGAAGGTGCTTCTTGGTCATGATCTTCTTCCCGGCCGTTCAGGTCGGCTGGCCGACTGAAACAATCTTTGAATCGCTGGACTCCCGTGTTCCAAATCCAGCCTAATGGGTTTTGGACCAGAAAAACCGCATGTAGTCAGGCTGCTTCCTATTCCTCAAAAGGTGCTGAGATCCTCCGATCCCCGGCAATGTGGGCGATGATCCCCTGGGCCACTGCCCGGAGTTTGATGTTGCGGTGGCTGGACGCGCTGACGAGGATTTGGAAGGCCGCGTCCCGGCTGCAGCGGTTCTGCGCCATGATGATTCCGACGGCGGTGTCTATGGTCGTGCGGGATTCGAGAGCGGCGGTGAGGTTCTCGCGCGCGTCCCGCAACTGGGCGATCTTCAAGGCCAGATGGAGGGCTTTGGCCGCAGTTGCAGTAACGCGCTCTGCCGACAATAAGTCCTCGTGGGAGAAGCCATGGGGGCGCTCGGAGTAGAGATTCACCACGGCCTCCGCCGTGCTGTTCAATTCCATGGGAAAGGCCAGGATGGAGCCCACGTTGGAAGCCGCTGCGGCCCGCATGTACTCAGGCCAGCGATCTTCCTCATAAACGTTCGGGACGTGGCTGATCGTTCGTGTGCGAAGGGCCGATAGGCAAGGGCCATCGCCGAAACTGTTCTGGATCTCGTCCAGTTTGCGTGCCAGGGGATCGCTATCAGCCACGGCCACGGGTTTCTTCTGCCGAATGACGGTGACTCCGCAGGCAATCGTGTTTCCGTTCCTTGTGAGCTTCTGCGCGATCAACTCAGCGAGGTCCTGGAGGAATTCACGGATATCGGCATTTTCCACCAAGAGATCCTGCAGATGTTCAACGAAGTCCGTCAGATCCAGCCTGTCCTCATAATGACCAAGATAACTGGGAGGACTTGCGATGTGGCGCGATGGCTGGGTTTCAGTCATTACCGTTCCTTTGATATTCATCGGCACTATTGCCCGCCGGTTCTATCCGGCCGTCTGATGTGAGCTCCCTGAAAGCAGTATCTACGAGTTCCATCTGGCCTGGGGCAAGAACCAGAAGTCCGTTGAGGTAAGCGTCCAGCGCCAGCTCATCGGCATCCCCGCCAATCCCGAAATAGTAGATCCACAGACTGTTGAGGCTTACTGTTCCGTTTCGGAATCTATCGGCGGCGTGCATGCGCTGGTCATATTCATTGTCGTTTTCCGGTGCCCCCCAGGGTTCGGAGTTCATAGAGCCTACCTACCCTCCTTATCCTCGTGACCGGCCCGTTTCAGGATGTCTTCGGCAATTTCGTGCAGCCGCTTATCGCTGTTGCGCGACGCCAACTGTATGAGCCTGACGGCAGCGTCCCGGCTGCAACGGTTCTGCATCATGATGAGGGAAATAGCCGCATCCACTATCGCCCGCGATTCCAACGCGGAACGCAGGTGCACAGGATATGGATCCGGTGTGTGCAGGCGCAGGGCGAGCCGGAGAATCCTGGACAAGGATTCTGCGTGCTTCACAATGGATGCCACGGTCTCTGGATCGAACGTTCCTGCTTCGGTGGAGTAGCAGTTCAGCGCGGCCCTTGAGTCGTCGTCGGTAGGGATCGGTACCGCCAACATGGTCGTGATAGCTTCCTGCGAAACAGCGTCGGCGTAGTTCTGCCAGCGGACGTTGGCCTGAAGGTCCTCAACCAAGACGGTCTGCCGTTGCCGGAGCGCGGTAAGGCATGGGCCGTCGTCGAACTCGTACTGTTTCTCGTCCAGGCGCTGAGCCGCCTCTGTGCTGCTCGCCACCGTGGACGGGCCCGCGTCCCGTTCTACGGTAATGGCACACAGCATGGGGACATCCCCGCCCAACAAGGAAGCCGAAATAGTGGTCAAACCAAGGAGGAATTCCGTGAATCCGGGGCTCTCCAACAGCAGGTCCTGCAACTGTTCCGCTGTGGGTACTGCATCGTTCTGGGCCATTCGGCCTCATTCCAGGCAATGCCAGAGCGATTGACTCCGGCTGGCGGCAGTGCGCTCGAGTTCGCGCACAACCCGGATAGTTAACTCCGGACCATTTGCCACACCCGAAATCTCCTACTACCGACACTACGCCTGGGCCATCCGGCGCAACAGTGCCGCCTGTCTGCAACGATGTATTCCAGCCACCCGGCGAGCGGATCCGGGCCGTAGGACGTTACTGTTCTAAGAATGAATTACGGAGTCCCGGACGGAATCGTCACACCAGCCATCATGATCGACGTCGATATCCTCGACCGGAATATTCAACGCATGGCATCGAGCATGCTGAGCAGGGGACTGAGGCTCCGCCCGCATGTGAAGACACACAAGACCTTGGAGATCGCAGCCAAGCAGCTCGCGGCTGGAGCAGTTGGGCTGACGGTTGCGACGATCGGGGAAGCCGAAGTCTTCGCAGCCGGCGGCGCCACGGATATCTTCATCGCCTACCCGCTGTGGGTTGAGGCGCACCACGCTGAGCGGCTGCGGAAGCTTGCCAGGACGTGCAGCATCGCGGTGGGCACCGATTCAGCGGAAAGCGCGACGGCGATGGGACGCCAGTTGGGCGCCGACGCCAGAAGCATCGATGTTCTGATCGAAGTGGACAGCGGGCATCACCGCAGCGGGGTCCTGCCCGGAGAAGTGGTGGAGGTTGCGCGGGCGGCTTCGGCAAACGGCTTGAACATTGCGGGCGTCTTCACATTCCCCGGACACAGTTACAAACCGGGAATGCCAAGGGATGCAGCGAGTAACGAGAATGAGGCCCTTGGCCGTGCTTCTGCCGCATTGGAGCACGCCGGTTTTGAGGTCCGCACCGTCAGCGGCGGCTCTACCCCGACCGCATTGCTCGACGCCGAAACCCTGGCCACTGAGCTCCGCCCGGGCGTCTATGTTTTCGGAGACGCCCAACAGCTTGAACTCGAACGGTGCACGTGGGATGACATCGCGCTGACTGTCGCTGCGACTGTGGTCAGCCGCCACGAGTCCGACGGCGGGAATGTCCGGCGGGTGGTGGTGGACGCAGGCAGCAAGATCCTGGGCAGCGACCGCCCCGACTGGGCCACCGGATACGGGCGTCTGCCGGAATACCGGGAGGCCAGGATTACGGCGCTCTCCGAACACCACGCCACAGTTGTTTGGCCGGACTCTGAGGAGCTTCCTGTCCTGGGCACGCGGCTCAGGCTGATCCCCAACCACGTTTGCCTGGCCATGAACCGCGTGGACGAGGTCACTGTGGTTCGTGAGGGGGCAGTGGTGGACACATGGAAGGTCGCAGCGCGCGGCAAGAATAACTAGTTGGGGTATGGGGCTGTGACGGCGGGGAAATTTACCCGCCGTCACAGCAACTGTCGTGTCCCTTAGCCGATGGGAGTCGGCGGTTGTTTCCCTCCGAGCACGGCGAGCGTGTTATCCGCCGCGAGTACTGCCATGGCAGTGCGCGTTTCGACGGTGGCGGAGCCGAGGTGCGGCACCAGCGTCACGTTTTCCAGCTCCAGCAACCACGGATGCACCTTGGGTTCTTGTTCAAACACATCAAGGCCTGCGCCTGCGATCTGTCCTTCGCGGAGGGCCAGGGCGAGTGCGGATTCGTCGATGATGGGTCCGCGGGCCGTGTTGACGAGGTAGGCGGAGTCCTTCATTGTGCTGAGTTGCTCGGCGCCGATCAGGTGGTGCGTGCCCGGCCCGTACGGGCAGTGCAGTGAGACGACGTCGGAGATGGCAAGCAGTTCGTCGAGCTCCACCCGCCGTGCGCCGAGTTCTGCGGCGACGGCGGGGTCGATTTCGCTGCGGGACTGGTACACGATCTCCATGCCGAAGGCCTTGGCCCGGCGGGCTGTGGCTTGTCCGATGCCTCCCATTCCGACGATGCCCAGGGTCTTGCCCTGCAGGCTGGAGCCGAGCAGGAAGAACATGCCCCATTTCCATGGCTGACCGGCCCGGATGAGCCGTTCGCCCTCGCCGAGCCGACGGGTGGCCATGAGGATGAGTCCGAACGCGATGTCGGCTGTGGCTTCGGTAAGCACGCCCGGGGTGTTGGTGGCGGTGATGCCGCGTTCCGTGCAGGCAGGGACGTCGATATTGTCGTAACCCACGGCGACGTTGGAGACGACCTTCAGCTGCGGTCCGGCGGCGTCGAGCAGTTCAGCGTCGATGCGTTCGGTGAGCAGGCTGACGATCGCGTCGGCTCCGGCAACGCGGCGGAGGAGTTCCTCGCGGCTGATTGATTCGGAGCCTTCCCACGCGTCAACGTCGTGGGAAGCGCGGAGCTTTTCGAGTGCCGGCTGGGGCACGCGTCCTGTGACGACTACGCGGCTCATGCTGCCTCGATCCATTCGCGCAGGCGGCCCAGGCCCTCACGGATGGCGTCCGCTTCGATGCCGGAGTAGGCCAGGCGGATGTACTGCCGTTCCTCGCCTGGCAGTCGCCGGCCGAAGTGTTCACGGGTGCAGAAGGAAACGCCCGTCTTGTATAGGGCGTCGGAAGCGAAGTCGCCGACGGCGGTGTAGCCCAGCCGCTGCATGGCTTCGGTGACGTCGGGGAACAGGTAGAACGTGGACTGGGGCACGGCCACGCTCATGCCGGGGATGGCGTTGACAATGTCGCACGCGGCGTCCCGGCGTTCCTTCAGGATGTCCAGCATCTGCTGCACCGGTTCCTGGGGGCCGCGGAGTGCTTCGATGCCGGCCCACTGCACGTAGTGCGTGGTGCACGATTCATCGTTGGTGTTCAGGGTGCTGAGCACCTGCGCGATCTCGCGCGGGGCCACAGCACAGCCAAGGCGTGAGCCGGTCATGGCGAACTTCTTGCTGAACGTGTACAGGATCACGGTGCGTTCGGCCATGCCCGGAAGGGAAGCAATCGAGCTGGAGACACCTTCGTAGCGGGTTTCGAAATACGCTTCGTCGGATAGGACCCAGAGGTCGTGCTCGATCGCGATTTGGGCGATGGCTTCACGTTCGGCCGCCGTGGACTCGGCAGAGATGGGGTTCTGCAGGTCGTTGTAGATGATCGCGGCCGTGTTCGGAGTGATGGACGCACGGACCTGGTCAAGGTCGATCGCGAAGCCCTTGCTCGTGGGCACGTAACGGTACGGGACGGCCGTCCCGCCGAGGTATTCGATCTGCGACTCGTAGATCGGGAAGCCGGGATTGGGGTAGAGCACTTCCTGGCCGGGGTTCATGACCGCCTGCAGGAACTTGGTGATCACTGGCTTGCCGCCGGTCATCACCACAACGTTCTCCGGAGAGAACTCCATGCCACGCCGTGACCCTAGGTCCTCGGCCAGGGCTTCCCGGAGCTGGGGGATGCCAGGACCCGGGCAGTAGCCCGTGTACCCGTCGGCAATGGCCTTGTTCATGGCCTCAACGATGTGCGGGGCCGTCGGGATATTGATATCGCCGAGGTGGAAGGGATACACCAGGTTTCCCTTCGACTTCCAAGCGGCAGCGGCCTGCGCGACGCTGAAAGCAGTTTCGGTGCCCAGACGTTCGAGCCGGTGTGCGAGTTTCTGCATCTGCTGTTTAACTCCTCATCGAGCTGATTACGGTCTCACGTGAAGTACTCAACTAGTATATTAGTGATGTATTAGACTGTCTATGGATAAGCCGTCACTAAAAACAGAGCGCGAAAACGACTCCCGCCGGACCCGCTGACCTGACACACTCAAGCCCATGCAGTCGTTGTTCGACGGACTCCTTCACGCCAGCCCGCTGGTAGTGATGTGCATCGTGTTCGCACTGGTCTTTGCCGAGGACGCGTTGTTTATCGGCTTCGTGATCCCAGGCGAAACGGCGGCCGTGGTGGGGGGAGTCTTTGCCAGCCGTGGTGACCTTCCGCTGTGGAGCATGATCATGATCGTCATCTCGGCAGCCATCCTGGGTGACACTGTGGGCTACGAGATCGGCAAACACCTGGGTCCACGGATTATGGCCCTGAAACTCCTGGATAAGAGACGGGCCCAGCTGCAGAAAGCCGAGGATTTCCTCGCCCGCCGTGGCGGCCTCGCCGTATTCCTCGGCCGCTTCACCGCCTTTTTCCGCGCCGTCATGCCGGCGCTCGCCGGGCTCAGCCGGATGCCCTACCGCCGCTTCGCCATCTGGAACTTCACAGGTGGCATCATCTGGGGTGCACTGTTCGTGACCCTGGGATTCATCGCCGGGAACTCCTACGAAGAACTAGCCCATGCAGTGGGGCGCGGTGCCGCAGTGGTGGTGGGCGTCGTCGTGGTTGTCATGCTCGGCGTGTGGCAGGTCCGAAAGCATCGAACGGCGGCAAAACCCACAGCTGACTGAGACCCTCTGGAAACGTGGCGGAAACGTCCAGTCCTTACGCTGATCACAAACTGTCCCTTAGTGTGCACCCAGGTAGCGGCTTTTGAGGAGAATTGATGCATCTTTTGCCCCGTGAGCAGGAAAAACTCATGATCGTGGTGGCTGCCGATCTGGCCAGGCGAAGGCAGGCGCGCGGATTGAAGCTGAACTACCCGGAAGCCATAGCGATCATCAGCTACGAGCTCATCGAGGGCGCGCGGGACGGCAAATCCGTCGCGGAGCTCATGAGTTACGGAACCACGTTGCTGAGCCGCGAGGACGTGATGGAAGGCGTGCCGGAGATGATCCACGACGTCCAAATCGAAGCCACCTTCACCGATGGCACAAAGCTCGTCACAGTCCACAACCCCATCCGATAGGAGCCACCCATGATCCCCGGTGAATACAGGCTGCGCCCCGAGCCAATCGCGTGCAACAACGGCCGTGAGGCGATCGCCGTCGAGGTTGTCAATCGAGGCGACCGTCCAGTCCAGATCGGTTCGCACTACCACTTCGCGGAGGCCAACCGCGCCCTGGAGTTCGACCGTGAAGCCGCGTACGGCCGCCGCTTGGACATCCCGGCCGGCACAGCAGCCCGCTTTGAACCGGGCGACAAGAAGACCGTGCACCTGGTGGAGCTGGCAGGTTCCCGCGAAGTTTTCGGCCTGAGTAACGCCGTCAATGGAATGCTCGACGGCGGCACCCGCCCCGGCGGGACCGCTCGCCCGGGTGTTGCTATGGAAGGAGATGCGAAGTGAGCTTCGAGCTTCCCCGCCGGCAATACGCCGAGCTGTACGGCCCAACGACAGGTGACGCCATCCGCCTGGCGGACACGGAACTGTTCCTCGAAATTGAGAACGACTACACCGTCTACGGCGAAGAAGTGGTCTTCGGGGGCGGCAAAGTAATCCGCGACGGCATGGGCCAAAACGGCCAGGCGACCCGCTCCGAGGACATCCCCGACACTGTCATCACCAACGTCATCGTCCTGGACTACTCAGGGATCTACAAGGCTGACGTCGCCCTGAAGGACGGGCACATTTTCAAGATCGGCAAAGCCGGCAACCCGCAGATCATGGACGGCGTGGACATCGTGATCGGCGCCAGCACCGAGATCATCGCCGGGGAACGCAAAATCCTCACAGCCGGCGGCATCGACACACACATCCATTTCATTTCCCCCGAACAGGTTCCCACTGCACTCTGCAGCGGCGTGACCACGATGGTGGGCGGGGGCACGGGACCTGCGGAAGGAACCAAAGCCACCACCATCACGCCCGGATCCTGGCACATCTCGCGCATGCTCCAGGCTGCCGAAGGGCTCCCCATCAATATCGGCCTGCTGGGCAAAGGCCACGCGTCCGCCGTCGAGCCCCTCGCGGAGCAGATCCGCGCCGGTGCCGTAGGCCTGAAAGTCCATGAGGACTGGGGCTCCACCACGTCCTCCATAGACATGTCACTGCGGGTGGCCGACGAATACGACATCCAAGTGGCTATCCACACAGACACCCTCAACGAATGCGGCTTCGTGGAAGACACCATCAACGCAATCGACGGCCGGGTCATCCACACCTTCCACACAGAGGGCGCCGGCGGCGGCCACGCCCCGGACATCATCAAGATCGCCGGGCTGCCCAACGTGCTCCCAGCGTCCACCAACCCCACGCTGCCGTACACCAAAAACACCATAGAAGAGCACCTGGACATGCTCATGGTCTGCCACCACCTCAACCCGGACATCCCGGAAGACGTGGCCTTCGCCGACTCCCGCATCCGTGCCGAAACCATCGCAGCCGAGGACGTCCTGCACGATCTCGGCATCTTCGCCATCACGTCCTCGGACTCCCAGGCAATGGGCCGCGTAGGCGAGGTGATCACCCGGACCTGGCAAGTGGCCGATGCCATGAAACGGCAGCGCGGCATACTGAAGGACCCAACCGGCGCGCCGCACGGCTCAGCGGAAAGCGACAACTTCCGGCTCAAACGCTACATAGCCAAATACACCATCAACCCCGCCATCGCACAGGGCATGGCAGACGTCATTGGCTCCGTTGAAGAAGGAAAATTCGCGGACCTCGTGTTGTGGGACCCCGCCTTCTTCGGAGTGAAACCCGAGCTCGTCATCAAAGGCGGACAGATCGCCTACGCACTCATGGGCGACTCCAACGCCTCCATTCCCACGCCGCAGCCCCGCACCATGCGGCCCATGTTCGCCACCTACGGAAGAGCGCTCCAACACACGTCCATCACGTTCCTCTCCAAAGCCGCGATCGACGCCGGAGTGCCGGCCGAGCTTGGCCTCGAACGCCTCATCCGGCCCGTCACCGGCATCAGGAACCTGCGCAAAGCCGACCTCAAGTTGAACGGCGAAACCCCCGACATCGTCGTCGACCCCGAAACCTACAAGGTGACAGTGGACGGCGTCGAAGCCACCTGCGAACCCTCCGACGTGCTGCCCATGGCGCAGCGCTACCACCTCTTCTAGGACCCTCATGATCATCGAAAAAATCCTGGGCAACCTCCACGAACAGCCCGACGCCTACGCCGGCCGCCACAAAGAAAAAGTGATCCTGCCCAGCGCCCTGCTCGTCAAACGCATCCAACGCGTCACCACCGACCACGGCAAAGAACTCGGCATCCGGCTCCCCGCCGGATCCGGCGACCTGCGCGACGGCGACATCCTCGCCGCCGACGACACCAACCTCATCTTCATCTCCGTGCTGCCAACAGACGTCCTCGTCATAGCTCCGCGCAGCATCCACGAAATGGGGGTCGTCGCACACTCCCTCGGCAACCGGCATCTGCAGGCGCAATTCTTCGACACCTCATCCGAATACGGGGCCGACGTCATGGTCTGCCAGTATGACCACACGGTCGAGGACTACCTGAAGAGCGTCGGCGTCCCCTACGACAGGCAAGAGCGGGTCATGCCGGTGCCCTTCCGCCATGCTGAGCATTCGCACTAAAGCCCTGCGCTGCGTCAGGTTGGGTGCGCGCGCTTGCGCTCCACTGGGAAGGGGGCCGTGCCCGCTCCGCGATGCCCGCCACGCCGCGGCCCCCTTCCCAGCTCCGCTCCAGCGCGCAGTCCGCACCTCGGGCGGTGCGCTTTGAGTGCGACATATCAGCTGGCTCTTCAGCAGTTGGTCGACTCTGCGTTGCCTACGGGGGCGTTTGCTCATTCTTTGGGGTTTGAGAGCTACATCCACCGCGGGCTTGTTGGTGATGAGGGGTCGTTCCGGGTTTGGCTTTCTGCTTTTGTTGGGCAGCAGTTGACCTATTCGGATGGGTTGGCCGTGCGGTTCTTGTATGAGGGGGTGGATGTTGGCTTGTTGGATTCTGTTCTTTCTTCGCAGCTGTTGGCTCGGGAGGTTCGGGAGGCTTCTTTGAAGATGGGTGGGCGGTTGCTCGAGATTGGCGGGGAGGTATTTCCGTCGGCTGAGTTGGATCGCTATCGGGATCTGGTTCGTGAGGGGAGCGCTGGGGGGCATCAACCGTTGGCTTTTGGGGTGGTTGCTCGGTCACTGCAGGTTCCATACGAAGAGGCTGTTTCTGCTTATTTGTTTGCCACCGTCACTTCCCTGACCCAGAACGCCGTGCGCGCCATACCGCTTGGGCAGAACGCAGGGCAGCGGGTACTTCGGCACGCGCACGACGCCGTCGCTGCCGCCGTCCGGGATATAGCACAACTGTGCTGGGACGACTTTGGGGCCGTCAGCCCCGGACTTGAAATTTCACAAATGCGGCACGAGCGCCAACGCGCCCGCATGTTCATGAGCTAACCCAGGAGGACACACATGTCTGAACCCATCAAAATCGGCGTCGGCGGACCCGTCGGTGCCGGCAAGACCCAACTCGTCGAACGCATCACGCGCCACATGAGCCGCGACATTTCCATGGCCGCCATCACCAACGACATCTACACCATCGAAGACGCCAAAATCCTCGCAGCCAACGGCATCCTGCCCGAAGACCGCATCATCGGCGTCGAAACCGGCGGCTGCCCCCATACCGCCATCCGTGAAGACACCTCCATGAACACAGCAGCCATCGAAGAACTCAAAACCCGGCACCCCGACCTTCAAGTCATCTTCGTCGAATCCGGCGGCGACAACCTCTCAGCCACATTCAGCCCCGAACTCGTCGACTTCTCGATCTACATCATCGACGTAGCCCAAGGCGAAAAGATCCCCCGCAAAGCCGGCCAAGGCATGATCAAATCCGACCTCTTCATCATCAACAAAACGGACCTCGCGCCGTTTGTGGGGGCGGACCTCGCGGTAATGGAGCGGGACTCCAAGGAATTCCGCGGCAACAAACCCTTCTGCTTCACCAACCTGAAGACCGACGAAGGGTTGGACGCCGTCTTGGAGTGGATCCGCCGAGACGTCCTGATGCTCGACTTGGCCGTATGACCCCGCCCAAGTCCACTCTCATCTCACCAGGGGCGGCGCCCGGCTCAGCCGCCTCAGCGTTTAGGACGCCGAGGGGCGAACTCCAATTGCGCGTCGCCGAGCGTGCTGGCCGATCCGTGGGACTGTCTGAATAACGGTGGATCCGTGGTTGGCCTGACACGCCGGGCTTTGCCTGGCGGGAAGGACTGATCATGAGCGACACCATGGATCCCA
>NZ_JAVDSM010000017.1:0-82802 GCF_031455315.1 Arthrobacter sp. 1088 | reverse complement strand
CGAGTGGCTCCATGCCTACAATCACCACCGAGCCCACACTGCCCTCAAGGGTCAGACACCGGCCAGCCGCGTCACCAACCTCTCAGGTCAATACACCTAGCCCGGGTTCCCCGTTCAATCCGGCGTATCGGGATGCAGGAATCCACGAAATGGGCATCCTCGTGTTAGTGTCTTTGTCGCTGTTACGGAGAAAAGCGAAACACTGTTTCTCCGAATCACCCTGCGCGGGTGGCGGAATGGCAGACGCGCTAGCTTGAGGTGCTAGTCCTCGAAAGGGGGTGGGGGTTCAAGTCCCCCTCCGCGCACAGGAAACCCCTGGAAGATCGCTGATCTTCCAGGGGTTTTGTCGTTTCCCGGCTTTGATTGGAGGCTCCGGTCAAGAGCCGGGCCGCGGCGCGAACATGATGATCCCGACGCCCACAATGCAGAGCACTGCGCCAACCACGTCCCAGCGGTCCGGCCGGAAACCATCGACGAGCATTCCCCATGCGAGGGAACCGACAATGAAGACCCCTCCGTACGCGGCGAGGACGCGGCCGAAGTGGGCGTCGGGTTGGAACGCCGCGACAAAGCCGTAGATGCCCAACACCACCACCCCGAGACCGGCCCACCACCAGGCCTTTCCCTCACGGACCGACTGCCAGATGAGCCAGGCGCCACCTATCTCTGCGACGGCGGCAAGAATGAAGAGGATGGTGGACTTCAGGACGGTCATGCTCCCAGTATTCACGGTCGCTGGACTCAGTTATCCACATACGTCGATTGGCAGGTTCCGGTCGTGGATTCCACCGAATAGCTTTGAGTGCAGGAGATGCACTAAGATATTGAAGTCTGTGTTGCGCCCTCCTTCCGAGTCTTCGGCGGGGGAGCGAGCCACAGCATCGCAAATGAACCTCCTGTTACGGAAATACCGTAACCGCTTAGCCCAAAGGAGGTGGGTTCACATATGCGTCCTTACGAATTGATGGTAATCATCGACCCCGAGGTCGAAGAGCGTACCGTAGAGCCGTCGCTTCAGAAGTTCCTCAATGTCATCACCACCGATGGTGGAACCATCGAAAAGGTTGACATCTGGGGCCGTCGCCGTCTGGCATACGACATCAAGAAGAAGTCCGAAGGTATCTACGCAGTGGTGAACTTCACCGCTGAGCCGGCTACCGCCAAGGAACTTGACCGCCAGCTGTCTCTTAACGAGACGATCATGCGCACCAAGATCATCCGCCCCGAAGACCAGAAGGTCGTTGCTGAGTAATCAGCCCCTTCCAGATCTTTACACCGCAGGAACGAACAAGGAGGCAGTAGATGGCAGGCGAAACGACTATTACGGTCATCGGTAATCTCACCAATGACCCGGAGCTGCGGTTCACCCCGTCTGGCTCAGCAGTAGCGAACTTCACCATCGCTTCTACTCCCCGGACCTTTGACCGTCAGTCGAATGAGTGGAAGGACGGGGAAACCCTGTTCCTCCGCGCTTCCGTCTGGCGCGAAGCTGCCGAGAACGTGGCCGAGTCCCTCACCAAGGGCATGCGCGTCATTGTTTCCGGCCGTTTGAAGAGCCGTTCCTACGAAACCAAGGAAGGCGAGAAGCGCACCGTTATCGAGCTTGAGGTCGATGAAATCGGCCCGAGCCTGCGTTACGCAAACGCCAAAGTCAACCGTACCCAGCGCTCCGGTGGCCAGTTCGGCGCCGGAAACGGTGGCCAGGGTGGCTTCGGTGGCGGTAACGCCGGTGGCTTTGGAGGAGGCGCTGCAGCTGGTGCAAGCCAGGGCGGCAACTCCGGTGGAAACTGGGGCGGCAACCAGCCCGCACAGCAGGATGACCCCTGGGCTACGCCCGGTGTCAGCAATGCAGGCGGCTGGGGCAACGGCCCGGATTCCGAACCTCCCTTCTAAACACCAAGAAAAAGTCCGACGCCGGAACCCGCCGGGACTGCCGCAAGGCACCCGGGCGACTACCGCCGTCGAACACCACCATCCCGTGGATCAATATCCACGGGCTCCATAGAAAAGGAGCTCCACGATGGCTAAGGCTGAACTCCGTAAGCCCAAACCAAAGTCCAACCCCTTGAAGGCCGCTGACATCACTGTCATCGACTACAAGGACGTAGCACTGCTGCGCAAGTTCATCTCCGACCGCGGAAAGATCCGTGCTCGTCGCGTTACTGGCGTTACCGTTCAGGAACAGCGCAAGATCGCCCAGGCAATCAAGAACGCCCGCGAAGTTGCTCTGCTGCCTTACTCCGGCGCTGGCCGCGGCTAAGGGAAGGGATTAACTAACATGGCAAAGCTCATTCTGACCCACGAAGTAACCGGTCTCGGTGCTGCTGGCGACGTTGTCGAGGTCAAGGACGGTTACGCACGTAACTTCCTGCTGCCCCGCGGCTTCGCTCTGACCTGGACCAAGGGTGGCGAGAAGCAGGTTGAGTCCATCAAGGCTGCCCGCGCTGCTCGTGCCCACGCTTCTGTTGAAGCTGCACAGGCACAGGCTCAGGCTCTGTCCTCCAAGAAGGTCAAGCTTGAGGTGAAGGCCGGCGAGTCCGGTCGTCTCTTCGGCACTGTCAAGCCTGCTGATGTCGCTGCTGCTGTTGAGGCCGCTGGCCTTGGCGCCATCGACAAGCGCAACGTTGAACTGCCGAACCACATCAAGTCTGTCGGTTCGTACCAGGCCAACGTTCGCCTGCACGAGGATGTTTCCGCTGTTATCGACCTCGAGGTCGTAGCAGGGAAGTAGTCTCTGACTGCTAAGAAGGACCCCCGTCACCGGTTTCCGGTGGTGGGGGTCCTTTTGCTTTCGAGGTCGGCGTGTGGAGCTCCGACATGACGTGTTGGTAGCCCGTCCTGATCATTTCTGCGAGGACCTCACGGTCCACGTCGTCCAGCCGGTTGATGTACAAACATGCAGCCCCGGTCTTGTGTTTGCCCAATTCAGGAAGCAGTCGATCGGCGTCGGGACCGTACGTGAGGCCATAAAGTGCCAGGTTTGCCTTGCGCGGTGAGAATCCGACGGCGGCGGAGTCACCTTCGCGTCCACTCTCGTATTTGTAGTGGTAGCTGCCGAATCCGACGATCGTCGGCCCCCACATGACGCCTTCCTTTCCAGTGATCTCCTGCATCATCCGCCGCAGCTCCAACCCGTCGGCGCGCCGGCCGGGGTGCTCCACCGCGGACAGGAATTCATCCACGGACATGCCCGTGGGCTGGGTCTTGTTCTCTGCCATGGTCGTAGTTTCGCAGACACGCGGTTGGCCGGCCACCCAGTGATAGCCTGCAGCGGTGACTTCAGAATCCTTGCGTATCCGCCCCTTCCACCAGGTCGACGTCTTCTCGGCCCAGCCGTATCGCGGTAATCCCCTCGCAGTTGTGGTTGATGCAGAGGGACTGAGCAGCGAGACAATGCAGCACTTCGCCAACTGGACCAACCTTTCCGAGACCACCTTCCTTCTTCCTCCCACGGATCCGCGTGCCGATTACCGTGTGCGCATCTTTACTGGCAGCGAGGAGTTCCCGTTCGCCGGGCACCCAACCCTCGGTTCCGCCCACACCTGGCTGCAGGCCGGTGGAGAGCCCAAGACGGATGGCGTGCTGGTGCAGGAATGCGGCGCAGGTTTGGTTCGAGTGAAGCACGACGCCGGAAGGCTGGCTTTCGCTGCACCACCACTGACCCGCTTCGAAGCAGTGGACGCTGCCGTTCGTTCCCAGCTGGCAGCCGGTCTGAGGCTTTCGGAGGACGCCTTGCTGGACGCATCATGGCTGGTAAATGGCCCGGAGTGGGTTGGTGTCCTGCTTGAGTCTGCAGAACAGGTCCTGGCGATCGAACCGGATCTCGTGGCGATGGGTGACCTCAAGGTCGGGGTGATCGGCCCACACGAGCCTGGGTCCGACGTCGACTTTGAAGTGCGCACGTTCATTCCGGGCGACGCCATGGTGGAAGATCCCGTGACCGGAAGTTTCAACGCCGGTGCAGCGCAGTGGCTGATCGGCACGGGGCGGGCACCTGATGAATACGTGGCGGCGCAGGGCACTGCCTTGGGCAGGGCGGGGCGCATCCATGTGAAGGCTGAGGACGGTGACATCTGGATCGGAGGGGCATCGGCTACGTGCATCCAGGGCACCGTGCTGCTCTAGCCCCCCAAGTAGGTAGCAGCTGATGCCCTTATGAACGCTCAAAACGGCATCATCTGCTACCTACAACTTGGGGGATGGATTGGCGTCCCCCCGGGCGAGCGTTTAGCGTGAGACTTATGTCAGCATCCGATGCTTCCGCGAAGGCCAACGGCAACCCTTTGCTTGTCCTTGGCAAGATCACGTCCATCCTGGACGCCTTCTCCCTGTCGAAGCCGGTGCTGCAGCTGAGCGACATTCGTGAGCACACGGGGATGCCGACCTCCACGGTGCAGCGTCTCGTCACCAACCTGACGTCCCAAGGATTCCTGGACCGGGAAGGCGACGCGTACCGCATTGGCATGCGGATGGCGTATTGGGCAGCTCCGGCCACCCGTGGCATGGAAGTGGTTGACATTCTAAGCCCGCTGCTCAAGACGTTGCGCGATACTACCGGTGAGACTGCGTGCTTCTTCAAAGCAGAACAGCACTACCGCGTTTGCGTCGCCATGGCAGATACCCGTCACGCGCTCCGGCGCGAGATGCACCTTGGCAAGATCATCCCGCTTCATGCGGGTTCGGCGGGAAGGGTCCTGCTTGCTTGGTCTCCTGAACTGATGGAGGCTGTCCTTCAGGACCCGTTGGAGCCGATCACGGACTACACCATCACCAGTTCCGAGGAATTGGAGACAGCAGTCAAGAAGACGCGGGCGGATGGCTTTGCTATTACCGTGGGGGAGCGGGAAGACGGTGCCTCCGGGCTATCGGCGCCTGTGTTCGATTCAGCTGCTGCCCTGGTGGGAGCAGTCACCATCAGCGGCCCGACGCTGCGGATGCCGCTGGAGACGTGCCAGGCGTGGGTGGAACCTTTGCTCGCAACAGCGGAACACATGACCAGACTCATCGGCGGGCGGTTCCCGGGGGAGTCGTAAGGGCTATTAAGAGCTAACGGGTAGTAACCAAACGGGCGTACACGCAAGGAGCACATTATGCATTCTGCACGGAATTTTGAATCGATCGCCATTATTTTCAATCCCAACAGCACAGGTGATGCACCCGAACTGGCTGAGCAATTACAGGTCAAGCTGAAGGACATGCTCTCCTACGCCCCAGAGATTACCCTGCAGCCTACTGAACACGCTGGACATGCCGTTGAGCTGGCCAGGACGGCGGCGGCAAAGGGAGGCGACGTCCTGGTTGTCTCCGTGAGTGGTGACGGTGGCTATAACGAGGTTGTCAACGGAGTAATGCAGGCCGGGAACCCGCAAGCCGTGTGTGCGGTCATGGCCGCGGGCAACGCCAACGATCACCGTCGGATCACGGGAACCAAGCCACTGGAAGAAGCTATTGTTGAGGGCCACGTCCGGAAGATTGACCTCTTGAGCATTCACACAGGCCAAAAAGAAGGCCAGCCTTTGGAATATGCGCATTCCTATATCGGATTTGGTCTCACACCTGTTGTGGCCACCGAGCTCGAAAAGGGCAGCAAGGGAGCCCTGACTGAAATGGTCTCCGTCATTAAGACGTTTTCAAAATTCGAGCCATTCGCCATCCGCACATCCGATGGCAAACGCAGGAAATTCGACAGCCTGGTTTTCGCCAACATCCCCGAAATGGCCAAGTACGCCACACTCAGCGAGGCCGAAGATCACCCCTCTGACGGAAAATTCGAAGTCATCGTCTTTCCACACATGCCCAAATGGCGTGTGCTGCTGACAGCCCTCCGCGCAACCACCCAGGGCCTGGGCGATCAGCCGAGCGTGAGCAGCTACGAATTCACTACGCTCAAACCCTTGCCGTACCAGATGGATGGTGAAGTGAAGACAGTGGAAGCCAATGTGAAAGTCAGGGTGGAATGCGCTCCGGCCGCCCTGGCTACGGTGGGCTAAGGCCAGCTTCACTGGGCTGCAAGATCGGCTACATGGATTCGGCGGTCTACTCGTTCATAGTGAGTCTCTGGAACGTGTTCTGCTCGTCCGGTTCTTAGGCAAGAATCGCCGTTCAATGCGTATGAAATTCTACGTGTTGCCATCGATCAAATCTCAACGCTGCGGCACTAACGGTCAAGCTGGCCCGACATGCCATTCGAGCGCATAGGCCGCACTTCCAGCGCGGCCTATGTCTGCCGGTTCTTGAGGGAAACTCCGGCTCGATGATGCCGCAAAAAAATTCTCCTCGATCCTGGGTAATGAGAACTGCGTCACGTTTCCGTGTGCGCGCACACCTAGTAGGTGTCGGCACGTCAGTGTTGGCCTGGTGACGCGGGCGGAGTGAGGCAGTGACGGCCGTATTCTATTGTGCGAAAACTTATATAGGGAATTTAGGTAGTCACGAGTGGCGGGGGTACACGGCGTCCTACAACTTTGGTGGAGGAATGCGGTACTTCTACAGCCACGGTGAAACCATGGCTTGGAACACGTGGTCAAGCTCCTATAACCAGTACTCGACTATTCCAGGGAAAGTCCAGAACCCATGATTTCGGAGCGGCAAATGAAACGTCTGTTGAAAACCCGAACCACAACTGTCCTTTTAGGAGCAATTCTTCTCGGCGGTGCCGGAATCGGAGTTGCCAGCGCTACATCCCAGCCCACAGTCACACCCGAAGTATCGCCCCAATCGCCCGCCGTCGTGTTGAGTGACGCCCCCTTCGAGAAAAATGCCGCTGGACAAACGTATGGGCTTCCAACTGAGGTCGAGGGGGTTTCCGTTGAACCGGACCTGATTCGGGCCTATGCAACCAACGATCGAATTGGGTACGTCAAGAACAGCGAACGAAAAGTAGCAAGTGGCGATCCGTCGCTATTCAAGTCGCCAGAAGAAGCATTGCATTGGCAGGCAAACCGACCGAAGGGTCCGGTGAGTATCCCAGTCTACGACCTCGACGGCG
Source organism: Arthrobacter sp. 1088 (assembly GCF_031455315.1). Lineage (NCBI taxonomy): Bacteria > Bacillati > Actinomycetota > Actinomycetes > Micrococcales > Micrococcaceae > Arthrobacter > Arthrobacter sp. 1088. The sequence goes on along the minus strand of NZ_JAVDSM010000017.1, from coordinate 75,814 downwards.
TCACGGTCATAGGTGAGTTCGTCTTCTCAGAGGGGACCGTCACTTCGAGTACTGACAAATAGATAAGGCGGGATTGAACGGCTCACCCCGGAGCGCAGCCAGCTTCGGGGTGACGTCTGTCCTTCCGGCAATCGACATCAAGCGAACCCTCACTTTCCACCGCAGGCCGCCGTCACGAAGTCGTAGATACGCCCACGTAATTCATTCGGTGCTGCAACTTTCAGCACGCCTTCCCGTGCGCCCACCGAAATCCTTAGCGGCAACAGCGTTCCCACCTTATCCTCGGCCACTGCATGCGGGTCGCATCGCGCCGGACGGATCGTCAAGGGTAACTCCCTCATGGCCGCGTCAGAGGCTATCGTGATGTCGCGGGGCCAGGGATCCGCAGGCGATTCGGCCAGCAGGGTGGTTCCCTCGATGGACTTGATCATGAGCTTTTGGGGCGACTGACCGGGGGTGCTCACAGGGGTGATGACAAGACGCACGACGGCGGTGCGGCCATCCGGGGCCACCTCAAGGGCGGGGTCCAAGACGATGGCGGCTACGGAGGCAGCATCGGCTCCCAAACACAGCTCGTCGCTGTTCCGGGGCAGGACGTTGAACGGATCCCGCGCCTCAACCGAGGTTTCCGCGGGTCCCTTAGCTGGTTCCGAATATTGAACGACGGCCGTGACTTGTCCAGTGGGCGACTGCCTGCAATGCGGAGCAGGCAAAGCGGCGGGAAGGCTCTTGGGCTGCCGGGGTGGTAGCTCCAGGACGCCGGTTGTTGGCTCCCAGATGATGTCTTTCCCAAACAACGGGGAAGTCAGCCGCACACCACTCACGGTAAGGGGAGTGTCTGTGGTGTTGGTGAGCTGAATGAGGATTGCTTGCTTGCCGTATTGGTCGCGGGACTGATTGACCTCCACGGCGATGGGCTGATCGCTGGAGGTGGCTGGCGGTTCCTGGTGGGGGACACCGTCACATGACGCCAGAGGCAGCACGGACACCAGAGCTACGCATGCCGCCCAGTAACGCCACTCCCTGATGACCATGCCAACAGTGTAGGCGGGCTATGGCAGTCAATTTGTAAGCATGCTTAGCTTAGTCTCACCACAGATGCCGAAGGCACACAGAAGGGAAATCCATGTCCACCGTTACCCAGCTGTTCAACACAACTGCCGCCGACGTCTGGAATGTCATCGCCGATGGCTGGCTCTACTCCGGGTGGGTAGTTGGCGCCTCAAGGATTCGTGCGGTGGATGATCATTGGCCACAGGTCGGTTCAAAGCTGCATCACTCTGTGGGAGCCTGGCCGCTCCTGCTCAACGACAGCACCAGCGTCACCGCCGTGGAACCTGGACGGAGCCTGGAACTTTTAGCCCGTGGCTGGCCCGTAGGTGAAGCAAAAGTGCGTATTACCTTGAAGGATCTGGGTGGCAACCAGTGCCGCGTTTCCATGGCTGAGGACGCCACCCGGGGCCCGGGAAAGGTGGTGCCGAAGGTGCTCCGGGATCCTATCATCACCGTCCGCAACCGCGAGACACTAAAACGGCTGGAGTTGATGGCAGCCGGCGGAGCGGGGAAGCCAAGCTAGAGCCTTGCGACGGCCAGCCCGGCAGCCCGCATCGCCTCGGCATCAGTCGCTACCAACAGACGCAACCTCAGCTGCCGTAAACGTGCCCTTGAAACTGTCCGGGGCAACCAGAATGCTCATGCTCTGGCGAGAGGGTTGACGGCGTGCAGTGGCAGGTTGCCCTCGGCGATAGCGATCGCGTTGAGGGCGCTGAGCCTGGCCATTTCGGCGCGGACAGGGACGGTTGCGCTGCCGACGTGTGGCAGGAGAACCGTGTTGGGCAGGTCGGCGAGTCCGGGCGAGAGGCGGGGCTCGTCCTCAAACACATCCAAACCAGCCCCGGCGATGACGCCGTTGCGGAGGGCCTCCACGAGAGCAGCTTCGTCCACCACGGGACCTCGGGCTGTGTTGATGAGGATGGAGTCGGGCTTCATCCCTGCCAGAACATCGGCGTTTACCAGGTGTCGGGTCTGTTCGTTCAGCGGAACATGCAAGGAGAGGAAGTCGCTGCGCTTCACCAGCTCGAGCCAAGGCACTTGCCGGACCTTTCCTGCGAACTCGCCGAGTTCCTGGTCGGAGACCGGACGGTCGCCGGGTGGCCGTGGGGCGAAGAGCACTTCGATGCCGAAACCCAGGGCCCGCCGGGCTACGGCGCGGGCGATCCTGCCGAAACCAGCCAGGCCCAGGACGGCGCCTGAGACGTCCCGCCCGAGCATGAACTCCGGTTCCCATCCGAGGAACTTTCCTTCGCGGACAACCCTGTCGGCTTCCACCACGCGGCGCGCAGTACCGAGGATGAGCAGCATGGTGATATCCGCCGTCGCGTCGGTCAGGACGCCGGGTGTATTGCCAACGAGGATGCCGTGCCGGGTGGCGGCTTCGACGTCGATGTTGTTGTAGCCTACGGCGTAGTTTGAAACGCCTTTCACCCGCGCCCCGGCCAGCAGTGGCTCGTCGATGACGTCTCGTAATTGAGTGAGGACAACGTCGTAGTCTCCCGAAGCGCACAAGCTTGAAAGTGTTGCGTAATCAGGCGGCTGGGGAAGGACCGTGACCTGGCCGGCGTCGGAGAGCAATTGCAGACCGGGCTCAGGGATGGCCGTAGTGACAAGGAAGTGGTTGCCCACGGTTAGTCGCTTCCTGTGGAGGACGGGATGACCCAGTCGAAAGCCGCAGCCCGGGAGCGCGCGCCTTGGGCAGCCTTTGAGCGGTTGGGCTCGCCCAGCTCGGCAAGCAGCTTCTCTGACAGGACCACGAGTTCGCCAAACACGTCCGGCGTGAGCCATTCGGGACGTGTGGCGAACAGGATGTCCTCGCTGGAGGTGTTGCCGCTGGCGCCGGGCGCGAACGGGCAACCGCCCAGGCCGCCCAAAGCGCCGTCCACCATAGCGGCGCCCGCCTGGATTGCAGCGAGGGTGTTGGCCACGCCCAAGCCCCAGGTGTCGTGACCGTGATAGACGATCCGCCGGGCAGGGGATTCATCCCGTACCCGCGTGATCAGGCTGGAAACCTGGGCGGGAACGGCCTGCCCCAGGGTGTCGCAAATGACGATGTCCGTGGTGCCCTCGGCCCGGGGATCGTTGGCGATCGAAAGGATCCGCTCCTCCGGAACGTAGCCCTCGAAAGGACAGGTGAAGGACGTTGCGATGCAGAGTTGTATCTGGCCTCCGACTGCCCGGGCGTACTCAACCGCCTCGGGCAAAGCCGCCAGGCTTTCGTCCGTGGTGCGGCCAATGTTCGCCTTGTTATGTGAATTGGAAGCAGACAGGCAGTATTGGAAATTCCGTGCGCCCGCAGCTGATGCCTTGGCAACGTGGCCGGGTGTCGCTACCCAGATCCAGCACTTTTCCAGTTCCTCGGGAGTGAGTGCCTGGACTACTTCCAAGGTGTTCGCCATGGTGGGGACCAGGTCAGCCCGGGCCATGGATCCCAGCTCAATGGCCGGCACGCCCAGCCGCAGTAACTCCCGCACAGTTTCGATCTTCTGCTCAGTGGGCAGGAGTTTGCCGGTGAGCTGAAGCCCGTCCCTCAGGGTGACGTCCCGCAGGATGGTGTTGCCCAGAGTGTTGCCCAGTGTTGTGGCAAGGGGGCTTTCAAAGCTGGTCATGGTCGGAGAGCCTCCTCGCGGCCCGAAGCCGCATCGATTTGCGCAGCATCCAAGTGAAGGAGCCCGCCAAGGATTTCTTCAGTGTTTTCGCCGAGGTCCGGTCCCAGATTGCGGATGGGCAGGGACTGGTCTCCGATCACGGGAACGATGCCCGGGAAACCTACCCCCGGAAGGATCTCCTCGCCAGTGGAAACGTCGAACTTCTGGATCATGTTGCGGGCCGCGTACTGGCTGTCCGTGCTGATGTCCGCGGCTGTGTAGATGGGACCAGCCGGAACCCCAGCGGCATCAAGGGCTGCCAAAGCTTCAGGAGCTGTCAGCTGCGCGGACCATTCGCCGATGGCTTGGTCCAGTTCCTCGCGGCGTGCCCAGCGTCCTGCATTGCTCTGCAGCTCCGGGTCCTTGGCGAGGTCCGCCCGGCCGATGGTTTCCATGTACCGCTGGTAAATGGAGTCCCCGTTGCCGGCCACCACAATGCTGGCACCGTCCTTGCAGACATAGGCGTTGGAGGGAGCGATCCCTTCCATTCGGCCGCCGACCCGCTGCCGGTCCACGCCATAGGCCTGGTAATCCGGAATGAGCGATTCCATCATGGAGAACATCGCCTCGTTCAGCGCGACGTCGATGATGCGCTCGGTGAGCGGCACAGCGCCAGCCGAGTCCCGGCGTCGTGCTTCACGCTGGTACAGGCTCATCATGGAGCCGAAGGCGGCGTAAAGGCCCGCGATCGAGTCTCCGATGGAGACGCCCACGCGGACGGGCGCGCGGTCCGGATCGCCCACCAGGTTGCGGAACCCGCTATACGCCTCGGCGACGGCGGCAAAACCGGGCCGCTCGGACAGTGGCCCCGTCTGCCCAAAGGCAGAGATGCGGGTGACGATGAGGTCCGGATTGGCCTGATTGAGGACTTCGGGGCCGAGGCCCCACTTTTCCAGCGTTCCAGGACGGAAGTTCTCCAGCAGGATGTCGCATTTTGCAACGAGCGCCAGCACGGCCTGCCTGCCCGCTTCCGTTCGGAGATCCAGGACCACTGACTTCTTGTTGCGGTTCAGCGTGCGGTAGAGCATCGACGTGTTGCCCTTGTGGAGGCGCCAATTGCGGAGCTCGTCTCCGGTGCCTGGACGCTCGACCTTGATGACTTCAGCACCGAAATCGGCGAGCAGCCTGCCAGCCGTGGGAGCGGCGATGTAATTGCCGAGCTCGAGGACTCGAACGCCGTCCAATGGGGCGATTGTTTGGTGTGTCATGGTCTTCTCTCGTGCGTGCTTCGTGATGGGACGGTTGGCGGGGCGGTCAGAACAGCAGGCTCAAGGGCAGGATCAGCAAGATCGCGACCACCGAGGCTACCGAAACTCCCACGGTGACCGATTTCAATGCACCCCTCACACTCTGGCCCAAAAGGGACTGCAGGAGCCAGAACGTGTTGCTGGTGACGTGAACCATGAAGAGCGATCCGGCGCCGGCTGCGAGGGCGAGCAGTACTGGATCCAGGCCGATCGCGGGAGCGATGGGTGCCAGCAGGCCGGCTGCCGTAATGGCGGACAGGGTGACAGACCCGACGGCGATGTGCAGCACTGCGGCGATGGCCCAGACCACCAGCAAGGGGGCGACGGTGCTCGCTGAGAAGAAGCCACCAAGGATATCGCCGAGGCCGGCGGCCTTTACCGTGGCCGCCAGGGATCCGCCCACACCGGTGAGGATCAGGATCTGGCCGCTTTCCTTGAAGCCGACAGTGATGGCCTCCTCAACCTTCTTCTGCCCGATGGATGCACGGGTGACAAGGCACGTACCAATGAGTCCGATGAGAAGGGCGATGACGGGTTCGCCAAGCAATTGGAGCCAGGGCAGATCAATCTTGAAAATCTGCAGGATGGCTCCGGCGCCGATGAGGATCAGGGAAGTCAGGAGCGGTGCAAAGAGCATGATCAGCGGCTTCTCTTTGCTCTCGCGTTCGGCAACAGCCACTGCAGCGCCGGTTGGCTTCGTGTTGGAGCCGACTGCGGACTTGCCGGCGGTATTTGTTGCGGGGAGGGGGCCGCTGGTGGGCTCCTCGCCCTCGCTGTCTTCCTCGGCCACGAAGGTGTGGTCCTCGTCCTTGGTTTCATTCCAGAAACCGCGGCGGAAGAGGAACGTCATGATGGCAATGGAAATGATGATGGTCGGAATAACCAGCAACAGGCCGAAGAGCAGCATCTTGCCGAGTGGAACGTTGAGGAGGCCTGCCAAGGCCAGCGAGGCTACGCCCGGAACCGTAAAGACAATGCCGCATTCCAGGGCGATGGCCATGGCGGTTGCCATGCGGGCTGTACCCAGCTTTCCGATTTTCGGGGCGAGTTTGCGGGCCAGCGGGGCTGAGATGACGAGCAGGACGTCAAGGAAGATGGACTGGAGGAGTGTGCCTATTGCCAGGCCCATCGTGTAAGGCAGGCGTTTCGGGCCAAAAGTCTTGAGCAGATGCTCCACAAGGCGCCGGATGGCGCCACTCTGATTGAGGATGGAGCCCATTAAGACGCCGAAGGCGATGAGCAGGCCGACGTCCACCATGATCTCACCGAAGCCGGAGGTGATGGTTTTGACGGTCTCTTCGACGCCGAGGCCGACGGCCAGGCCCAGGTATACGGAGGCGATGACCAGGGAGATGACGGGGTTGACTCTGAAGCGGACGATCAGCACGACGGCGGCCAAGACCGCTACAGCTGTGTTGATCAGAACAGCAATGTCTGACATGGGGGAATCCGATCGTTGGGCCTTCCACTCTGAAGGCTTGGAATTGATGCGCGCCGTGAGACAGGCCACATCACTGATCCCATATTATGAGTTTAAACTCATATTGCAAGCCTCTTCGACAAATTAGACTGAGCCAATTGGGTGGCCGGTCCTTCATGATCCAGCCCCGCAGACTTAGCATGGTCCACAGGTACACCAACTGGGGGAGTGTGTAATGGGGCCATTGGAATCGACTCAAGCCAACGTGACTGGCGGGGCAACAGCCCGGACGGATGAGGGAGGTGGTTCCCCTTTAGGTCCCGGTTCCAGGGCAGCTGTGCAGGCCAAACGACGGCGTCCTGCCCGAGTGAGGAAACTCGACCTCGCCATCATTCTGATCTTGGTCATCCTGCTTGCCCTGTCGGCCACTCCTTGGCCCTCCGCCATGTTGATTCGCAGTGTTTTTGAGCGCGGAGCGCAGTCCACCATTGACGAGATGGCGCCCTACGTCCCGGACACTCCGTTGGAGGAGCGGGCCGGTGTCGTTTATAAGCCCGGTTCTACTTTCGATGTTTTCAGTCCTGCCGGCACTACCGAGGCGCTCCCGACGATCGTCTGGATCCATGGCGGTGCGTGGATCTCGGGGGCTCAAGGCGATGTGGAACCCTATCTTCGGATTCTTGCTGCCGAGGGCTACACGACCATTGGGGTGAGCTACCCGATCGCGCCGGAGGCCGTCTACCCCACCGCGATACGGGACATCAACGATGCGCTCGGCTACATCAAAGCGCACGCCAGTGAATTGAACGTGGACACCACCCGGATTGTTCTGGCTGGCGATTCAGCAGGCGCGCAGTTGGCCAGCCAAATGACCACTCTCACTGTTAACCCCGAGTATGCCAACCTGATGGGGATCCAGCCCGCGCTCCAGAAATCGGACCTCGCGGCCACCATCCTGCATTGCGGTGTGTATGACCTGCGGGCCATGGCCGACCTCAATGGCCTGGTTGCGTGGGGCTTCAAAACCTCGCTGTGGGCCTACACCGGAACGAAGGACTGGTCCTCCACATATGCGGGCAGCACCATGTCCACCATTGATTTTGTAACCAAGGATTTCCCGCCGACCTTCATCAGCGGCGGCAACGGCGATGGTCTGACGTGGCTTCAGTCGGTTCCCTACAGCAATCGCCTGAAGGAAGCGGGTGTTCCGGTGACCGAATTGTTTTGGGCCGCGGACCACGATCCCGAACTGCCGCATGAGTACCAGTTCCACTTGAACTTCGCCGAGGCGCGCGATGCCAGGGACAAGACCTTCGACTTCCTGTCCACGCACGCCGCCAGGTCGAAGTGAGCTAAATGTGGGGAAGAGTGGAGTACGGCCGGCTTGGGAGGTGTCCCGCTGACCATGGCCGAACCGGGGGTTCCAGTGGAATCTCCCCGCGACCGTCGCGGATCACCAACGCCACCGTGCCTATCGCCGCGGCAAGGGAAGCCGCACCCAACAAGACCAGGACAACAACAAAAGCCATAGACATCGCCATGCACCTCTAGCCTTAATTTTACCGTCGTTCGTCGCTCGACGTCCGGATGGGACCTGGCTCTTCAGCTGGGGAAGCCCTGACCGTACCTATGGGAATACTTCGTGATGCTCCCTCGTTCACTCATTTAGATGCATATGCATGTAAGCTGGGAATGAACGAGCAACAGGAGAATGCCATGGAAACCCGCCGCATCACCGTCCTTTCCGCCGGACTCGGCGTCCCGTCGTCGAGCCGCCTGCTGGCGGACCAACTGGCCGCCTCCGCCGAGCGGCAGTTGCGCGCGGCAGGATATGAGGTGAGGATTGACGTCGTCGAGCTGCGGGACCTGGCGGTGGACATCGCCAACAACTTCGTGACCGGCTATGCCGCGCCCCGCCTCGCAGAAGTGATCGCCGGCGTCGAGGATTCAGACGGAATCATCGCCGTCAGTCCCGTTTTCAGCGCGTCCTATAGCGGCCTCTTCAAGTCGTTCATCGACGTCCTGGACCCCAAGTCCCTCGACGGCAAAGCCGTACTGCTTGGCGCCACAGGCGGCACCGACCGCCACCAGATGGTCCTGGACTACGCCATGCGGCCGCTGTTCAGCTACCTCAGGACCCGCACGGCTGCCACCGGCGTCTTCGCCGGGCCCCAGGACTGGGGAAACGACGACGGCGGCTCGCCCCTCTCAGCGCGAGTGGACCGGGCGGCCGGCGAACTCGTGCAACTGCTCAGTGGCGCCCAGCCGGGCCGCAAGGCCCCGGCGCTGGAGTCACTGCCCTTCGAACAGCTGCTGGCCGGCATTTCAGCCGGCAGGTAGTCCGAACTTTTCACCGGGTCCGATCGTTGGGCCAAGCATGAAGTGTCCTGTGGATTCCATTGACCTGGTGATGAGCGAACGAAGCGGCGTGGAGATTGACTATTGCCCGCAATGCCGGGGTGTATGGCTGGACCGCGGTGAGCTGGACAAGATCATTGATCGCGTCGCTGCCGACTCCATGCCGGCCCCTGCGAGGCAGGCGCCGGCCCCGCCGCACCCTCCGATCGCACCGCCGCCCGTCTACAACCCCTTTGAATCGCGGCCCCAACAACCCCGCTACGATGACCGCGGCGATCGACGCGACTATGACCGCCGGGATTATGAGCGCAGGGGTGACTATGACCGTCGCGACGAATATGGCCGTAAACGCAAGAAGAAGGAAGGCTTCCTGGGAGACCTTTTCGATTTCTAGCCGCCGTTAGTCTTCCAGGAGCTCGATGAATTCACGGGCCTGTTTGATGGTGATGTCCGAGTGGCGTGTCAGTGCCAATGCTGCGCCCTCCACATCACCGCTTTTTGCCAAGGTACGGATCCGTCCGTAGATCTCGTCGTTGAGCATGTTGCTGCTCACTTCGCGCGTTACATCGCCCTTGCTGACTATTGCCCGGTACCGGTACGGGAAGCGCTCGGGCTCGTCGTCGTCGTCCGACAGGAGATCCTTGGGCTGCGCCTCCGGCGTGAAGGGCTGGGGGTGTGCGGCCAGAGCGCCCACGGCGTCGCGTGATGCCCGTAGACCCTCACCGGTGGCCTGCAGATACAGCTTGATCGCTGCCATGCCCTGGCCCTGGGCAATAAGCGAGTAGAGCCGCCTGTGCTGTTCCTCGTTCAGCTTCGCCGCCGATTCTTTCGCCAACTGCACTGGATCCTTGGGTGGGTTGGCCGCAGCGGCGCCGGCCTTGGTCTCGGCCGAACGCTTGCTGAAGGAACGCATAAGCAGCAGTACGCCCGCAATGACCGCGATCAAAATTACGAGCGGGATAAACAAGGAATCCATGGCGTTGTCAGAGCCGATCTACGTAGTTCTTAGCAGTGAGTAAGTCTGAATGGGTTGCCTGGCGGAAGACCTTGATGGCTTCGATCTTGCGCCCGCTGCGGACCAGGTTCTGCAAGTCGAAGGCGAGCTGGGGATTGAGCTGGCCATTGGGAAGCACCGCTGGCTGGTGCCCGCTTTGGGCGCCGGCCGTCCTGGCTGCTTGAGCCTGATGAGCAGCGCGGCTTTGTTCCGTCTGCTGGGTGTGCTGGGCCTCGTTCTGGCTTGGCTTGGTGGAAGCCTCGATTTTGGCGCGGGCAGCAAGGGCCGCCTGAACCTGGGAGGCTTGGTGCGCTGCGGACCGGGCCGCAAGTTCGTGTTGATAACGCTCGGCATCCGAAAGGCCTGTGTCGCGCGGTTTGAAAGCCGCTGAAAGCGCCCACAGCAGGCCCAGGAGGACAATTAGCGGAAGGGCAATCATCAGCACGTCACCAAAGTTCATCCCCATGCTTAGAGCTTATGCCAGAACTTGGTTATCCACAGCACATTCCATTCCCGGCATAGACTTCTGAGAGGACAGTGTCAAATTAGGGCCCTCTTTGTAAGACGCATCACATTTGCGGCATGTTTAGCATGGATTTTGGGCTACGACGACCAGCCGGCCGTGCCGGGTCTGTGGATGATTTTCCACCAAAACTTTCTTTGCTCCACAGGCTGTGATGAGTGTTTCCGCAGGTCAGAAGCTAGTTGCCGCAAAAAGAATTTCTCTATCCACAGGGTAACGCACAGACTGTGCACAACGTGGGGGCGGTATTCCACAGGTTATCCACATGTGGGCTTGACAGTGGACTTTGCGCCCGGACTGCGCACCGCTAACGTGGCTCGGGTACCTGTTTCAGTATGGAATTTGCCCTCTCAGTGACCTTCAGGCAGCCGCGCGCAAACGTGCTTGGGGAGACTTCTGTGGATAAGTTGTGGAAATTGGGGAAAGCCGAAAATTGTCGGACCCCCATGGATATAACAGGAGCACTCGGCTGGTCCGGAGGCTCGGGCAATCCATCCCAGGTACACCTGCGCTTTACGCACCACTGAGGACTAACTCTCTGCAGCGGTACACAAATGGAGGACGGCTTTGTCAGTTACGCACTTGGACTCAATCGAGGGCGCACGCGCTTCGGACTCGAGCCGGAAACCTCCGCAGGACATCCCCGCTGAGCAGTCAGTCCTTGGCGGCATGATGTTGTCCAAGGACGCAATCGCAGACGTCGTCGAAATTGTCCGTGGCCACGACTTCTACCGTCCCGCCCACGAGACCATTTACGAGTCGATCATTGACCTCTACGGCCGCGGCGAACCTGCCGACGCAGTTACGGTCTCCGATGAGCTGACCAAGCGCGGAGAGATCAACAGGATCGGCGGACCGGCCTACCTGCACGAGCTCATCCAAACCGTTCCCACAGCCGCCAACGCAGGCTATTACGCCGAGATCGTGGCAGAGCGCGCAGTGTTGCGCCGACTCGTGAACGCCGGCACCAAGATCGTCCAGATGGGCTACGGCCAGGACGGCGAAGTGGAAGACCTCGTCAACCAGGCACAGGCCGAGGTCTACGCGGTTGCTGAAAAGCGTACTGCCGAAGACTACGTGGCGTTGAAGGACGTCATGGAGTCCACCGTGGACGAGATCGAAGCTTCCGGGCATCGCGGCGAAGGCATGGTTGGCGTTCCCACCGGTTTCTATGAGCTCGACGAACTGACCCATGGACTCCACCCGGGCCAGATGATCGTTATCGCTGCCCGCCCTGCCGTCGGTAAGTCCACGTTCGCGTTGGACTTCGCCCGCTCCGCCGCTATCAAGAACAACCTGGCCACAGTCATGTTCTCCCTCGAAATGGGCAGGAACGAGATCGCGATGCGCCTGCTTTCCGCCGAAGCGACCATCGGACTGCAGGACCTTCGTAAGGGCACGATCAAGGACGAGCAGTGGTCCAAGATCGCCACCACCATGGGCCGAATGAACGATGCCCCGCTCTTCATTGACGACAGCCCCAATATGTCGCTCATGGAAATCAGGGCAAAGTGCCGCCGGCTGAAGCAGCAGCATGACCTCAAACTCGTGATCCTCGACTACCTCCAGCTCATGAGCTCGGGCAAGAAAGTGGAGTCCCGCCAGCAGGAAGTCTCCGAGTTCTCGCGTGCCCTCAAGCTGCTCGCCAAGGAACTTCAGGTCCCCGTCATTGCGCTGTCGCAGCTGAACCGTGGTTCCGAGCAGCGCCAGGACAAGCGCCCCATGGTCTCCGACCTCCGTGAATCCGGCTCCATCGAGCAGGATGCCGACATGGTCATCCTGCTCCACAGGGAAGACGTCTACGATAAAGAATCGCCGCGTGCAGGCGAAGCCGACATCCTCATCGCCAAGCACCGTAACGGCCCCACGAAGGACATCGTCGTGGCGTTCCAGGGTCACTACTCGCGTTTCGCCAACATGGCTGGCGATGCCGGTGGTGGCGGCGGGTTCTAGCTGCAGTCGCGGGGCCCCGGCGGGCTGGTCAGGGCCGGGGAAGCACCAGCAGGTACCCGGCGGGGAGCGCACTGCTCCAGCGTCGCGGCTCCCGGACCACGAATTGTGTCGCCAGCTGATCCGGGGTCAGCAGGCTGTTGGGGGCTGGCGATGGCCCCCACTGCCCGCTCCCATACGGATACAGCGGATCCAGCACGCGTACTCCAGTCACCGGAAATTCAGGGAACTGGGCAGGATCGCCGAGTGACTCGAATCCGCTCATTACCCAGGCGTGGCGACCACTCCACATGACCAGCCCCACCGGGCGGCCCGTACTGGCCATGGCCCGCGCTGCAGCCTGCAGCGCATCCTCGTAGTCGGCAATGCTGACAACTTCGTAGGGGCCCATCCTCACCGCGGTCAGCACTGCTGCCCAACCGAACGGGTTGGCGCCGTTGAATGAATCGGAAGACCTCATTCGCGCCATGTCCCATAGCTCGCTCTGCTGGGCGCGGCCGGCCCAGGTACCGCCGCCGGTGTCATCGATGAGATTGTGCATCATCTGTATGCTCGCCGCTACGCACCAGTCGAACGTGTACTGCGGTACGAAGTCGCCCTGTTGGTAGAGGTTAAGGGAGTACGGCTGAGGCGTCGCGACTGGTGCCGGGAGAGGTGCCGGGACTGGTGCCGGCACCGAAGTCGGGCTGGGGGACGCCGGCGGGGGTGCTTGAGTGGCGAGGGCGACTTCCCCTCCGGCTGCATGCGCGGAGTCGGCTGGTTGCGTCGACTCGACTGGCGGCGGCTGGTCGGAGGCGGCCTCGTCCACGCCGTTCGCGGACGAACAGCCTGAAAGGAGGACGGCCAGGGAGAAGAACCAAGCCAGGAGACGGGCGCGGGCACCGGTCATGGTTCAGTTTAGCGCGAGGCAGGAGCGCCCCGAAGGCCTAGCAGCCCTCGAAGTCGCTCAGAACCCTGACCTTCGCGGCCGAGCCGGATTCGGGATCGAACGCGTAGCCGATCCATTCCTTGGCGAGCCGACGCGCCAGCTCCACGCCCACAACGCGCTGGCCCATGGTGAGGACCTGGCAGTCGTTGGACAGGATGGATCGCTCCACGGAGAAGGAGTCGTGAGCAGCGGTAGCCCGGATGCCCGGAACCTTGTTGGCGGCGATGGCCACGCCGATCCCTGTGCCGCAGAACAGGATGGCCCGATCGGCCTTGCCGTCGCGGATCATTTCACCGGCCGCGATGCCCACGTACGGGTAGGGCTTGGTGAAGTCCTCGTCCGCACGGTTCACGCCGATGTCGATAACCTCAGCGATCCGGGAGTCCTCCCTAAGGTCGGCCAGGATCCGGTCCTTGTAATCAACGCCTGCTTCGTCGGCGCCCACAATGATGCGCATGTGATTCTCCTAGTTGCTTGCTGCGAAGTTGCCTGCAGTGGCGGGAACTGCGGTGAAATGCGGCCCGACGGCGGCAAACACCATGGCGAGCGACGTCGCCCCTGGATCCGGCGTGCCGATGCTCTTCTCGGCCAGCGGCCTGGCGCGGCCCTTCAACGGACGGAGTTCTGCCGTGGCCGCAGCTGCCTTGGAAGAGACGTCAGCCGCGGAAGCCCAGGCCTCCTCGGCCATGGATCCGGCGGCAACGGAGGCCGCGAAGGTCGAAGCGAACGGCAGCAGGGCATCCACCATGGTCTTGTCGCCAACATCCGCCTTGCCAAGGCTGGTGATGCGGTCCGCGAAGGCGCGAACAGATTCGGAGAGGACTACCGGCGTCGGGGATTCTGCGTCTCCCAGCCGCTCGCCAAAGGCGCGCAGTCCGGCACCCCACAGGACTCCCGACGTACCGCCGGCCTTGTCGGCCCAGGCGTCTCCGGCAGCAATGAGCAAGGAGCCAGCACCGGCTCCACGTGCATAAGCAACAGATGCCGCTGCGAGGGCTGCCGCGGATCCGCGGACCATGCCGCGTCCGTGGTCGCCGTCGCCAGCGATTGCGTCCATGTCGCCCAGTTTTGTTTCGGAGTCCCGCAACAGGGCGGCAGTAGCGTCCAGGGCGGAGAGGCATTGCCCAGCGTATTCGCGCGATTCGCTGGTGGAGGAGTAGTCAACGGCGTTAGTGGCAGAAGCGTCGACGCCCGGGTCTTCGAACGAAGCAGCCTCGAAGCCAACAGCCCCACGACGGTACGCCGGCGTCAGCGCGGGAGCGGTCCAGTACTGCTCAAGTTCGTCATCCAGACACGTGAGCGTCAGCGAAGCGCCGGCCATGTCCAGGCTGGTCACCAGTTCGCCGACCTCCGGCATGACCAGCGTGTAGCCAGCCTCGCGGAGGAGGGGAGCCACAGTGCGCCAGAGAACGAACAGTTCCTCGTGCTTCGTTGAACCCAATCCATTGAGGATCACGGCCAGCCGCGTTGAACCGGACCCGGGCGTTTCTGCCAGCACGCGCTTCACCAGCTCCTGGCCAAGTTCGACGGCGGACGGCAGCTCGGTATCGAATAGTCCAGGCTCGCCGTGGATACCAAGGCCAAGGCCCATCTGTCCCTCCGGAAGCTTGAACAATGGCTGGTCGGCGCCAGGGAAGGTGCAACCACTGAATGCCGTGCCGATGGTCCTGGTAAGGCTGTTGGCCTTGCGTCCCACGCGGACCACCGACGCGAGGTCGAGCCCGGATTCGGCAGCTGCACCCATGACCTTGAAGACCACGAAGTCCCCGGCAATACCGCGCCGCTTCTCGATTTCCTCGGGGGAGGCGCTGGCGATGTCGTCCGTGACCAGCACGTTTTCCGCCGGGATGCCTTCGGCGTTCAAGCGTTCGCTGGCCATGCCGAAGTTCATGACATCCCCGGCGTAGTTGCCGTAAGTGAAGACGACGCCGGCTCCGGAGTTGGCAGCCTTGGCCACGGAGTATGCCTGTTGGGTGGAGGGCGAAGTGAAGATGTTGCCCACCACGGCGCCGTCAGCGAAACCCGGTCCGATGATGCCTGCGAAGGCCGGGTAGTGTCCGGAGCCGCCGCCGGTAATGACGGCGACCTTCGGTGCTGCCGGGCGGTTCCGGCGGACTGCGCCGCCTTCTACCTGGCGGACGAGGTCCGAGTGGGCGTCACAGAAACCGGCGAGGGCTTCGTCAGCGAAGTCGGCGGGATCGTTGAAGATTCTGGTCATGGTGGGTCCTGGGTTTCCTTCGAGCAGCTCGAATTAGTGGATGTGGCTGCCGCCGTTGATGTCGATGGTGGTGCCCGTCAGGTACGCGGAGTCCTCGGAGGAGAGGAACGTGATGACGGCGGCAACTTCCTCGGTGGTGGCGTTGCGGCCCAAGGGGATGCCTGCGTTGATGGCAGCTTCCTGCTCTTCGGTGCTGCCGACGCGGATGTTGGTGTCCACGGCGCCGGGGGTGATGGCGTTGACGGTCACACCGGTCTCGCCGATTTCGCGGGCAAGTGCCTTGGTGAAGCCGAGGATGGCGGCCTTGGCCGCGGAGTAGGGAACCTTGCCGAACACGCCGCCGCCGCGCTGGGCGGAGACCGAGGACATGTTGACGATGCGGCCCCAGCCGTTGGCGATCATGTCCGGAAGGAATGCCTTGGTGACGAGGTATGTACCGGTCGCGTTGACGTCCATGACCTTGTGCCACAGCTCGAGGGTGGTCTCCAGGAACGGGATGGGCGAGGTGATGCCGGCGATGTTGGCAAGGGCGCCCACGGGCGGGAGGTTCCCGGCGGCAACTTCCGCGGCGACGGCTGCCTGGGCTGCGGTGACGGAGGCTTCGTTGGCCACGTCGATTTCGTAGCCGAACGCGGGGACGTTGAATTCGTTGGCTATATCGGCGGCAACCTTGGCGGACTTCTCGCCGTCGAGGTCCAGAATGACGATGCCCCAGCCTTGGTTGGCGTAGCGGCGGGCGGTGGTCAGGCCGATGCCGCGATCGGAGGTAGCTCCGGTGAGGACGGCGGTGCGCTGGATGGTGGTCATGGTGCTCCTTGAATGGTGGTTGGTGGAAAAAGTTCAGATGAGGTCTGTGATGTAATTGGCAGCTTTGGCTGCGGCTGCCGGGCGTTCATCATGGGTGACGTCCCTGGTTTCGAGCTCCAGGGAGAAGTGGCCGGTGTAGCCAACTTCCCGCAGGGCTGCGAGTCCGGCAGGGAAGTCGGCCTTGCCATTGCCGATGCTGAGGTTGATGTTCCCCGGTTCGTTTTCCGTGGCGGGCACAGCGTCCCGTAAGTGGACGTGTTTGATGCTGGCGGAGAAACGATTGACGAAGTCCAGGGGGTCGCCTCCGGAGGCGACGATGTGGCTGAAGTCCATGACGATTCCGACGTCGGAGCCCGCCAGGCGGTCGGCGAGCAGTTGGGCGCGCTCCGTGTTCCAGCACAACCGGTAGTAGTGCAGGGATTCGGTCCACAGCTCGACGCCGAACTCTTTGGCGCGGGCAGACGCGTGGATCAGTTGAGCTGCCACAGCGTCGATGTCCTCTTCCAAGCTCTTCACCGGGTCATGGTCGATCGCGCCGCACGGCAGGACCAGAGCCTTCGCGCCGGTCTTTGCCGCCAAGGCGAGCAGCATCTCCAGGTGCCGATCGCGCGCTTCCTGCGCACCGCCGTCGAGCAATGCGTTCAGGTCCCCGACGTCGCCGTTTACCGAGCGGACCCGCAGGCCCGCGTTATTGACGACGGCGGCGACCGTCTCGACTGCCTCAGCGTCCAGTACGTAGGGCACGTGGTCGCAAACGCCGGGCAGCGCGCCAAGGTCGATTTCTTCGAAGCCGAGGGCGCCCATGGCTTTCAGGGCAGTCGCCAAATCCTGGTGTCGGAAGCTGATGGAAGAACAGCCCAGTCGGTGATGGAACATCGTCGTTGATCCTCAAGTTAGGGCCCTCGCCGGAGAAGGCCTTAGTGATGGAGACCACGTTAGCCGGGTTGACTGTTGACAGTCAACCTTTGAAGTTGACTGTTGACATTGCTGGTGTCCTCCGTCACAGTTGACGTATTATGTTGACTGTCGACAGTGAAGTTGCCTAAGAAGCGCCTCACTCTTCGAAAGGGAAATACACAAATGAGCAATGAAGCTCTGACCATGCGTGGTCCGGTTCATGGAACCAAGGAAGCAAAGCGCGTTGCCGTCGGTTCGGGCGTTGGCGCAGTCATCGAAACCTACGATTTCATCGGTTTCGGCACCGCCGCTGCACTGTACTTCGGTACAGCGTTCTTCCCGGGCGCCGACCCGGTGACTGGCACCCTGGCCTCCTTCGCGACCCTCGGCGTCGGCTTCGCTGCCCGTCCGTTGGGTGGCATCATCGGTGGCCACCTCGGCGACAAGCTCGGCCGCAAGCCGGTCCTGGTGGCTTCGCTCATCCTGATGGGCCTGGCAACCTTCGCTATCGGCCTTCTGCCCACCTACCAGCAGGTGGGCCTCCTGGCTCCCGCGCTCCTGGTGATCGTACGGGTCATCCAAGGCCTGGCCTTCGGTGCCGAGTGGGGCGGCGCAATCCTCATGAGTTACGAGCACGCACCGTGGCGAAAGAAGGGCCAGTTCACGGGAATCGTGCAGGCCGGCTTCCCGGTTGGCCTGTTGCTCGCAAACCTCGTCTTCCTCAGCAGCGTGGGACTCGGCAGCGAATGGGCCTGGCGCGTACCGTTCCTCGCAAGCATCGTGCTGGTTGCCGTGGGCCTCATCATCCGCTCCAAGGTTCCCGAGTCCCCGGTCTTTGAGGACGTCAAATCCAAGGGCGACATCGTGAAGTCTCCCATCGTGGATGTCATCAAGACCGACTGGCGCAACATTGTCCGGGGCATCGGCCTCCGTATTGCCGAAACCGCCGGTTACGCAGTGTCCGTGACCTACATGATTTCCTACCTTCACACCAACAAGCTGGCGGACAAGACTGAAACCCTGGTGGCGCTCTGCGTGGCAGCCGGCATCGGTATCTTCGCCACCAACTTCTGGGGCAAACTGACGGACCGCGTTGGTCGCCGTCCTGTTTACATCTGGTCCACCGCGTTCGCCGTCGTCTTCGGAATCCCGATGTTCATGCTGGTCAACACGGGCCTGTTCCTGCTGATCATCGCGACAATCGTCGTCGCTTACGCCGTGTGCCAGAATTCCCTCGCCGGAGCCCAGGGAGCATGGTTCCCCGAACTCTTCCAGGCCAAGACCCGCTCATCCGGAGCTTCGCTGTCATACCAGATCTCCGCCATGGTCTCCGGCTTCACCCCCTTCATCACCACCCTGCTGTTCGTCAGCATGGGCTGGATGGGACCGGCGCTGCTGTTCAGCTTCTATGCAGCCATCGGCCTGTGGGCAGCACTCATCACCCGGGAAACCTGGGGCAAGCGTGAGCGTGCGCTCGCCGAAGAAGCCGCCAGCAAAACTCCCCAGACGGTAAACGCCTAAGCAGCCATCGACGTCGGGCGCGTACTCCCCATCGGCGCGCGCCCGGCTCCGAAAGGAAACCAGTGACTCTCTCATCAGTTGAAACAGCCACGGCCGCTCCCGCGGCCGAGCGGGTAGAGCGCATCCGTGCCGCCGCCTACCGCATCCGCCACCACGCCCTGACCATGGGCGAGGTCCAAGGCCAGGGTTACGTTGGCCAGGCCCTCGGCGCGGCTGACATGCTGGCTGCCGTCTACGCCGACCAGCTGACATACCGTGCCGACGACCCGCACTGGGAGGGACGCGACCGCTTCCTTCTCTCCACGGGTCACTACGCAATCGGCCACTACGCAGCATTGGCCGAAGCCGGAATCGTACCTGTCGCTGAGCTCGAAACGTACGGCTCCGACGATTCCCGCCTCCCAATGTCCGGGATGTCCACCTACACGCCCGGCATGGAGATCTCCGGCGGTTCGCTGGGACACGGCCTGACGATCGCCGTCGGAATGGCTTTGGGCCTGCGTCTTCAGGGCTCCGCGTCCCGCGTGATCAACTTCCTCTCCGATGGTGAGCTGGATGAGGGCTCCACGTGGGAGGCCGCCATGGGCGCGCACCACCACCAGCTCGGGAACCTCACCGCCATGGTGGACATCAACGCCCTGCAAGCCGACGGCGCCACGGATACCGTGCTGCGCACCGAGCCGGTCACCGAAAAGTGGGAAGCGTTCGGTTGGTACACGCAGCGGGTGGACGGGAACGACGTCGGTGCGCTGCTGGCAGCGTTCGACAACATCAGTTCGCAGTCAGCTGCTGTCGGGCGGCCATCAGTGATCCTCTGCGACACCAAAGTTGGGCGCGGCGTGCCGCTCTTGGAAACCCGCGAAAAGGCGCACTTCATGCGCATTGAAGAACACGAATGGCAGATCTGCCGCGAGCAGCTGACCGCAGGATACGAAGGGACGGCTTCCGTATGAGCACAGTTACGACGGCGGCGGGTGTGGCGGGTTCGGCCGGCCTGGCTGGTTCGGCGGGTTCGCCGGGTTCGCCGGCCAAGCCGAAGCTGAAGACCTCGGCCATGATCGCGTCCTTCGCGGACCCCGGCCAGAAGACGACTTCGGCGCCGTTTGGGCACGCGCTCGTCAAGGCAGCTGAGGCTGACTCCAGGATTGTTGGACTCACCGCCGATCTTGGCAAGTACACGGACATGCACATCTTCGCCAAGGCCTTTCCGGACCGGTTCTTCCAAATGGGCATGGCGGAGCAGCTACTCTTCGGAGCCGCAGCAGGCATGGCGGAGACGGGGCTGATTCCGTTCGCGTCTACGTATTCGGTGTTCGCGGCCCGCCGCGCGTACGACTTCCTGTGCTTGGACATCGCCGAGCCGAACCTTAACGTCAACATTGTTGGTGGGCTTCCCGGCCTGACCACAGGGTACGGGCCGAGCCACCAGGCCACCGAGGACATGGCGATCTTCCGCGGCATGCCCAACCTGACCATCGTGGATCCCTGCGACTCGGTGGACATTGAGCAGGCTGTCCCGCAGCTTGCGGCCTCGGACGGGCCAACGTACCTGCGCTTGCTGCGCGGCAACGTGCCCACCGTCCTGGATGAGTACGATTACTCGTTCGAGCTCGGCAAGGCCAAGGTCCTGCGAGGCGGCAACGACGTCGTGTTCGTATCCTCCGGCCTGATGACCATGCGTGCCCTGCAGGCTGCAGATGCGCTTGCTAAGCACAACGTGGATGTCGCCGTGGTGCACACGCCCACCATCAAGCCGTTCGACTCCCACACCGTGTTGGCCGAGCTGAACACCGACCGCCTGGCCGTCACGCTGGAAAACCACACGGTTGTTGGCGGTCTGTTCGAAACCGTTGCATCCGCCGTCGTAACCGCCGGTCTCGGCAAGCGCGTGGTTCCCATCGCGCTTCCGGACCAATTCCTCGACGCCGGTGCATTGCCAACGCTGCACGAGCGGTACGGGCTGTCTGTTGACCGGATCGTGGCGAAGGTGCTGGCTGAATTGGGCTGAAGTCTTGTTCGGACAGCGGTGCGGGATCGGCAATTACTGCCGGTCCCGCACCGCTGCCCGTAGTATCAACAGTTAACACCGGACTGTTAGCAGTCGCCAATAGAATTTGAGGACACACACGATGGCCGTCACCGCATCCCTGCTGGGACTGGAGAAGAAGAGCCTGCGCGAGCAGGCACTCGCCGCTCTGCGTAGTGCGATCACCAGCGGTGAGCTTGAGCCTGGGCGGCACCTCGTGGAAACCGAACTGTCTGAAATGCTCCAAATCAGCCGAGGCACACTCCGGGAAGCCCTGCGCCAACTGGAGCAGGAAGGCCTGGTCTCCGCCGGTGCCCGGGGTCGGCTTTCCGTGCGGCACCTCGACGTCAAGGAGATTCGCGACATCTTCGCGGTTCGAGGAGTCCTTGAATCACTCGCCGCCCGCACCCTGAGCGAGATGCCGGACAAGGAGACCGCGCTCGCGGAACTGCGTGCCGCCGTCGACAATATGGACAAGGCAGCGAAGGCATCCTTGGAGGAACGGATCGAATCCGACCTCGAATTCCACCGCACGCTCTGCCGCCTGTCCGGAAACGAGACACTGCTGCACTCGTGGGAATCCCTGGAGGGCTCCATCCGGATGTCCATCATGTTTGCCGGGTTGGAGCGCGCCACCCGGAACATGAGCGTCGGCCGGCATCACGACATTGTCGCTGCGATCGAAACCGGTAATGCCGCGAAGGCGCGGGAGACCATCATTTCGCACATGGATGGTGCGGCGGAGAATCTGGTGGGGTAGGGATAGCCACGGCTGGCGCCTGGTGCGCCGCGGCGCTTCGGTGGGAAGGTGCCCGCCGATGGAAAGATGCCCGCCGTTCCTCCGCTGCCGGGTGTGCCGCTGCGCCTATTTTGAACAGGTGACTCTGATTAGGGTGTCAGGTTAGGGGCTAAGACACCGTTCGTGGGGTGTCAGAGAATTGCGGTTTGGATCCTTGCCTGACGTCCTATCGAGGCGTGGCCGACGTCAGGTTGGGGTGTGGTGGTCCAGGCTGTTAGGCGGGCGGCGCCCCCCGCACCTAACTCCGCCGTCGTGCAACATCAGGCGATTGACAGTGTGCTGGCGAGGTCAAGGTCCGAGGGTCCGCCGGTTGCACCAGCATCTGCGAGCAGCGTTGCACCGAAAACTGCACTCCAGAAGGTTCGGGTGTCACGACCGGCACCGCTGGGACTCGTCCATCCGCGCTCGTTCATGACCCGGTCAAGGTACCGTTCCGATTGCCGGAAGAGGAGCGCAAGCAGCAGCCGGATGTGTTCTCGCTGCCCATCATCGCTTCCAGTCGCGGACAAGGCCCGGACAACGAGCACTGACGACGGCATTGACAGGGCGGTCCTTGCAAGAATCTGCCGGAACATTTGAGCGGACCCGGCACGCCGGCCTGCAGCCTGCAGGCGCATGGTGTCACGCAGGAACAGGCTGAATGCTGCGTCCAGCATCAGGCGGTCCTTCGAGCCGTAGTGATGCGTGATCTGGTTCGGATAAACACCAGCAGCGCGTGCGATCTCGCCTACAGTGACCGCCCTGGCGCCGCTTTCCAGCAGTTCTGCCGTGGCCGCGAGGATCTTGGCCCGCGTCGCTTGACCCCGCCTGGCTTGGGGGCCATCTGATGTGATCGCCATATTTCGATTGTACGTGATACAAATAGACTTGTTTAGCATACAAGAAGGGGTGCGTGTGGAAATTTCAGTTACGGGCTACGGTGCGGTGTCCCCGTTTGGGCATGGCGTGCGGGCGCTCTGGGAAGCGTTGCTTGGAGGAAAGTCCGGCGTACGAGTGCTACAGCAAGTAGGGCCGCTGTGGGAGCAACTTCCGGTTCGCGTTGGGGCTGAGGCGGCCCTTGATGCAGACGCAGCCCTCGGGCGGGTCCGCGCCAAGCAACTGGACCGCAGCCAGCAGCTCGCGCTCGTTGCCGCCGGCGAGGCTTGGGCAGATGCTGGGGCTCCCGAGGTCGAAGGCGACCGTCTGGCTGTTGTGGTGGGAACGGGCGTCGGCGGGATTGGAACTGTTCTGGGTGCTCACGACCGTATGGGCACATCCGGTTCGCGCCGAGTCTCACCACGTACAGTGCCGATGCTCATGGCAAACGGGGCCGCTGCCCAGATCAGCATTGCCTTCGGAGCCCGCGCCGGGGCCTACACTCCGGTTTCAGCTTGCGCGTCCGGGGCCGAGGCGATCGCGACAGCGGCGAGGCTCATCGTTACCGGCGAGGCCGATGTTGTTATTGCCGGTGGAACCGAGGCAGCCGTCACGCCGGTGACGCTGGCCGCATTTGCGCAATCGCAAGCCCTGGCCAAGCTCGGTGACCATGACCCCACAACGCTCTCGCGGCCGTTCGACGTCAATCGTCGCGGGTTCGTGCTCGGTGAGGGTTCCGGAATCGTCATTCTGGAACGCGCAGACCATGCCGCCGCCCGGTCGCACCGCTCCCGCGCCACGCTCGCCGGATGGGGTATCACCTCCGACGCCTCCCACATCACGACCCCATTGGCCGACGGCAGTGAGCAGGAGCGTGCCATGACAGCAGCGATCCGGATGGCGAAACTGACCGGAGCCGACATCGACCACGTCAACGCGCACGCGACAAGCACGCCCGTAGGCGACGTCGGAGAGGCCCATGCAATCGCTCGGGCAGTCGGAAGCAGACCGCTGGTCACAGCACCGAAGAGCGCGATCGGGCACATGTTTGGCGCAGCCGGGGCCGTTGAATCGATCCTCACTATCAAGGCACTTGAGACCGGCTTGGTACCGCCGACCCTAAACCTCGAGGAATTGGATGCGGAGGTGAACCTTGACGTCGTTACCGGCAAGGCCCGTCCGGCGAGGCTTCGAGCGGCGCTCAACAATTCTTTCGGCTTCGGCGGCCACAACGCCTCACTGGTGTTCACCGTGAACTGACACTCCCTACCGGCTGGCTCCTCACTACCGCTACCGAGTCCGAGTCGACACACTTTCGCCTGTGGCAAGCCCACTGCTTTACGCAGGGTGGCAAGCATGACATGGCCCGGTCAGTGGTTTCCTTCGAAGGGGGCGTTGATGCTCTCGGCTGGACTCCTGTCGTAACGAACCCCGCAGTCGTTGAGAGTGTCCCGGTTCCGGGTACCGGTCTGGCGTATTTCCGGTCGATGCACCAACGTTTCCATAGCTCCAGAGTGGAGCAGCCGGGCGGGCTACGATATGCGAGATCGCGGACGTTCGGGTACGTGCGAAGAACCTCAGGAAGAAGATAGGTTTCGGTACACGGGCTGGAATAAGAGCGAGTTCCTAGGTATTCGGTCTATTCCCGTGGCGTCCGCGTCTCTTACATGCTAAGGCTGCCCCTGAAATCAGAGTCTCTATGTCAGCGTTTGATGGTTTTCATGGTGAACCGGGAGCTGACTTTCTGGATGCCGCGGAGGGTGAGAACACGGTTGCTCAGGAACTCTTCGTACGCTTCCAAGTCAGCGACGGCGATTCGCACAAAGTAGTCAGGCGACCCGAAGAGCCGGTGTAGTTCGATGACTTCGTCAAAGGCCGCAAGTGCGTCCTCGAAGGCATGGACGCTGTCCTTGTCGAATTGGAGCAGGTCGACATCAAGGATGACCTCGAAGCCGCGATCGATTGCTGCGGGATTAATCCTCGCGCTGTATCCCTGGATGGTTCCTAAGGCTTCGAGTCGCTGTACGCGGCGCAGGCATGGCCCGGGAGTCAGGTTGACCTGATCCGCGAGGTCCACATTCGAGATCCGTCCGTCTCTCTGGAGGACTTTGACTATTGCTCGATCAATGGAATCCATATAGATATATTGCTCTATGAGGCCTGTGGCTTGCAATCTTTGCAATCTTAGGGTGCAGCTGCCGTGGAAAAATTATGGGGTGAAAGAACCAATGCTCCTGTCGGACGCCGGACCGACATCAACGAACCGCGGTGAAGTGGCCAAAGGTCTCAAGGACTCCCTTGCCGCAGGCTTGGGCATGTTTCCGCTGGGCGTCGCTTTCGGACTCATGGTCATGCAGTCCGGATTGCCCTGGTGGGTTGCGCCGGCCTTATCGATTGCCGGATTCGCAGGTTCCTTGGAATTGCTGCTGATCGGGATGATGCTGACCGCAACACCCTTAGCTACCATCGCCTTGACGACCTTCTTGGTCAATTTCCGCCATGTCTTCTACGCCTTTTCCTTCCCGTTGCACATCGTCCGGAACCCAGCGGCCAAGTTCTATTCGGTCTACGCATTGATCGACGAGGCCTACGCCGTCACTGCAGCCTCATCCGATACTTGGACATCTAGGCGACTGTTGTCCATGCAGCTGGCGTTCCAAAGCTATTGGGTCGGAGGTGGACTCGCTGGGGTTCTCCTCGCGGCACTGCTTCCTGGCCACATTCAAGGTCTGGAGTTTGCCCTGTGCGCACTGTTTGTGACGCTGACCCTGGACGCGGCGGAGTCCCACAAGCACATCCCCTCGGTTCTCCTGGCGGGCCTAAGTTTCACCGTGTCACTGTTGCTAGTTCCTGACCAGTCTCTTTTTGTCGCCTTGTTGTTGTTCCTGACCGCATTGATGGTCCGCTACGCCATTGGCCGACGACGCGCCAAAGTGGGAGGCGACCGTGCCTGAAGTCAGCTACATCCTCGCCGTCCTCGCTATTGTCTTCACCATCACCTTCGCCCTCAGGGCCCTTCCGTTTGCGGCGCTTACGTCCCTCCGGGAATCGGGACTGGTGAAAGTTCTGTCGCGGTGGATGCCGGTCGGCATCCTGGGCATCCTCGCCGCATCCACGCTTCGTACAACCATCATTGCCGACCCGACGCACTCGCTGGTGGCACTGGCGGCGGTCTGTACGACGGCGGTCACCCACCTTCTCTGCGGCCGCCGGACTTTGGTGAGCGTCGGCGTCGGCACGTGCTGTTACGTGCTGCTGGTGAACCTCTTCTGACGAATCCGGACTTAGTTCGTGCCTGCGGCCGGTTAATGAATGCCACGCCGGTTCACGCCTAGGTTCGAGGGGCTCGGGCCCAACGTTCCGGGGTTCCGATGTGGTGGTGATGCAGGTGGCAGGCGGACCCGCAGTGGAACAGCCGCCAGAGCGCATGTTCCGAAAGACATCTTGCGGTACCGGATTGTGTTTTTCCACATATCGAACCTGACGTGACGGGGAGCACATAATCGATACAGGCGCTGGTCGGACCTGACCGGTGACACTGTAGAAAGGGTGAGACGCAAGACCGGCAAGGACTTCGACGAACATTTCGTGCAATGGCGCATGGGCTCTGGATTTTGCGCTCGGCATCGCGAATGCCGGGACGCGGCACGCCAGGATTTCCCTCCCGCGCCAGACCACAACGTGTCTGCTCCGGACTTTCCTCAGTGGCCCTCACGTGGCGGCTCACCGCGCCTTCCCTACTTCGACAACATTCCGAGGAGTCCCATGCCTTCCGACGCTTCCCTGTTTGACCCCATCGCGCTCGGCGCCTTCAAGCTGCCCAACCGTTTGGTGATGGCTCCGCTCACGCGGACCCGCTCCCGCGCCGACGGTCGCCCTGGTCCGAAGGCCGAGCTCTACTACTCCCAGCGTTCCAGCGCCGGGATGATCATCTCCGAGGGGACCTGCATCTCGCCCCAAGGTGTGGGCAATCCCGGAGTCCCGGGACTTTGGACCGACGAGCAGGTTGAGGCTTGGAAGCCAATCTCGGATGCGGTACACACCGGGGGAGCCGTTTTCGTTGCCCAGCTCTGGCACACCGGCAGGGCATCGCACCCGACGGTTCAGCCAAATGGTGAGACGCCGGTTGGGCCGTCGGCTATAGCGGTATCGGGTCTGGGCTATGCACGTGATGGCTGGGTGCCGTTCGTCACGCCCCGTGAACTGGAGATCTCAGAGATCCCAGCCATTGTCGCCGACTACGGCAGGGCCGCCGAGAACGCAATCCGTGCCGGATTCGATGGTGTTGAACTGCATTCGGCCAACGGATACCTCATCGACCAGTTCCTACAGGACAACGCCAACCACCGCACCGACGAATATGGCGGCTCGATCCCGAACCGCGCACGCCTTCTCTTGGAGGTAGTCGAAGAATTGATCAACCGGGTCGGAGCAGACCGGGTTGGCGTCAGGCTGTCGCCCAGCAGCCCATTCCAGGACATGGCCGACTCAAACCCACAGGAACTTTTCAATTACGTCCTTCGCGCTTTGGAGCCCCTGGGACTTGCCTATGTGCACCTGATTGAACCGGGCATTTCCGGCTACCAGAGCAGCAACAGGCCGGCAGAGGCTATCAACAGCGAATGGGTCCGCCAACGCTACAGCGGTGCGCTCATCGTTGCTGGCGGTTACAACAAGGAGTCTGCCACGAACGTCCTCGCCGCCGGCAACGCCGACGCGGTCGCCTTTGGCCGCGATTTCATCGCCAACCCTGACCTTCCGCGCCGCCTTGCCGAGGACGCACCGCTAAACGAAGCCGACCCGGAAACGTTCTACGGACGCACCGACGAAGGCTACATCGACTACCCGGAACTGGCGGGATAGCCGCGCGGCGGTACTGCCCCCAGGCCCCAGCAATCACCACCTAACGCAAAGTTCCTTGCGGCTGGTCAGGAAGCCGCAGCAGCATACTGCTGCCATTCTGGCCGGCCGCCGATGTCCGGAGGAGCGATCACAGAGCGCTCCGTCCCATCGGCCAAGAGGTCCCCACTCGTGGCCTCTGCGAGAACGACGGATAAATATCACTCGTCAATGACTGACTAGAAGGAGAGCACCATGTTCAGTCGGAAGAAGCCTACGACGAAAAGCCCCGGATCCAGCAAGCCAGAGTGTAAACATGCCGTGGCGGACAACGTGAAGCAAAAAACCTTTCGCGGCATTGACGACCTGGTCGCGTCGCCTTGGATAGGCCTGTATTTCAGGCACGAATTTGCCTTGCACCATAGTCACGAATTGCTGGAACAACCCGAAGCGGCACTGCGCCCTGCCGCCTGACCGGCACCAGACTTCTTCAGTCAGATAACCGACGGCTCTACAGCCGTCGGTTATCTGCGTCTATCCGCTACTCAATGAACCAATTGCCAAGATTTATGTTCCTTGGCACATACCGGAGGCGCTCAGTGTATTTTCGGGCCCATCGTTCAACTGTGATTTTGATCGCATACTCGAATGCAACACCTGTTCCGGTCGTAGGGGGAACCGTTCGGGACAGGTATCCAATTCGCATCTTCATCGAATGTGCGTAAGTACTGCAGTAAGGAACAAGGACGTTGGCTGTACTGGAGGTTAAAGGGCTCGCCAAAAGATACGGCGATGCCATCGCTTTGCGCGACGCTGCCCTAAGTCTGGAAGCCGGCGAGGTTCATGGCCTCGTCGGCGAGAACGGAGCGGGAAAGTCCACACTCGTCAAAGCCCTGTCGGGCATGCTCACCCCCAACGCCGGCAACGTTACCGTCGGCGGGGAGGACATGAAGCTGGGTGTCCTGGCGGCATCCCGGAATGCCGGGATCAGGACCGCTTTTCAGGAACTGTCGTTGCTTCCCAGCCTGACGGTGGCGGAGAACCTGATGTTCTCCGAGCTGCCGACGCGCGGCGGCGTCGTGCCGCGGAAGCTCGTTGAGGCGCGGGCCGCCGAAATTTTGGCGCGATGGGACGTCCACGATATCGATCCCGGGGCGTTGGCCAGCCAGTTGCCCCTGAGTGCGCAACAAAGGTTGGAAATAGTCCGGGCCCTGAACCCGGAGCCGAGAATCCTCATCCTCGATGAGCCGACGGCCTCGCTGCCGCAGACGGACTGGCTCTTCGGCCAAGTCCTTGCGGCCAAGGCCCGGGGCGCCGCGATCCTTTACATCTCCCACAAGCTTGCCGAGATCGAGGAACTGTGCGATCGCGGCAGCATCATGCGCAACGGCCAGATCGTCGGAGGCTTCACGCGGGATAGCTTCGACCACGACTCGCTGATTTCACAAATGATCGGCCGTTCCATCGAAGTGGCCTTCCCTCCGGTGCTCGGAACCTTGGACGCTACCGCCGCACCACTGCTTGAGGTAGTGGACGCAGTCGTGGAGCAGCGACTGCGTGGTGTCTCTTTGAATGTCCGCCCTGGGGAAATTGTGGGCGTTGCCGGTCTGGAAGGGCAGGGGCAGAAGGAACTGTTCTATGCCATCGCCGGCGCCGGCGACCTGTCGGCGGGAAGTATCACCGTCGACGGCCAAGCCGCCAAGTTCTCGTCGCCGCGCGACGCTCTTCGCTGCGGGCCGGGCATCGCCTTGGTTCCGGAGGAGCGTAAACGCGAGGGCATCTTTGCCGACATGACCTCGGTCAAGAACATGTCCGTGCCCGTGCTGGGTAAGCTGTCCAGATTCGGGCTGATCAACTCCCGTGCCGAACACGCCACGGCCCGGACCGCGGGCCTGGAGCATTATCTGCGCGAGGACTATCTCACGAAAGACGTTGGGCCCCTCTCCGGCGGCAACCAACAGAAGACGATCATCGCCCGCACAACGTTGACCGGAGCGCGCATCCTTCTCATGTTCGACCCCACCCGGGGCATCGATCCCGCCGCAAAACTTGAGGTCTACAGGACCCTGCGCCGCGCAGCAGCAGATGGAGCCGGCATCCTTCTCTACTCCACCGAAATCCCCGAACTCATTGGCATGAGCGACCGCATCGTCGTTCTGTACGGGGGCAAGGTCGCTGCAGAACTGGCAGGAACCGACATGCAGGAATCCACCATCATGGCAGCTGCAGTTGGCCGAGCCAGGCCAAGCACCGCACCACTCGAACCCATTGGTTCCACTCCAAGCGAGGTTGCACTATGAAATTCTTTGGAGCCACTGCCGCTGGTTGGCTGCGGAACGGCACCTTCCGCGCCGCGCTGGTCCTCACAGTCTTTCTCCTGGCGTGGGCATCACGACAGCTGGGCGGACTGAACATTTTCCTGCTGAACAGTTGGTTGGTGCTCTCGTTGCCGTTGGTCGTCGCAGCCATTGGCGTCACGCTTGTCATCTTCACACGCCAGTTCGATCTCTCGGCCGCCGGCGTTGTCACGCTCACGAACGTCCTGATGACAACAACACTTAGCCAGCAGAACGTGTGGGTGGCTGTCGGCCTTGTCCTCGTCCTCGGCGCAGCGATCGGGGCACTCAACGCGTTGCTGGTGATCGTCGGTAAACTGCCCGCTATCGCTGTGACGCTGGCCGTCCTCATCATCCTCAACGGACTTGCGCTGGTGATCCTTCCAGCCCCGGGCGGCAAGATCTCAAAAGACCTGGTCCAGCTCATCACCGGGCCGCTGGTTGTACCGAGGAGCCTCATCATCATCGTCATCCTGGCACTGGCCTGGCTGGTCTTCCGCCGCACCAAGCTCGGGATCTACATGTTCGCCGTCGGCCAGGATCAGGAAGCGGTACGCCTGTCGGGGGTCTCCGTCACCAAGGTCCAGTTTGCATCGTTCACCATCGCCGGTGCCCTCTACGCCCTGGCCGGAATCGTGCTCAGCGCCGCCATCCAGACCGGTGACGCTTCGATCGGATCCACCTATCTGCTGCAAACGTTCGCGGCAATCGCGATCGGCGGCACAGCGTTTATCGGTGGCAGCGGCTCAGTGATCGGAACCATCCTTGGTGCACTGACACTGACCGTCATCCCGAAGTTCCTCTTCGTGGTGGGAATCAACGGCTGGGCGCAGACCATCTTCACCGGAGCCCTGATTATCGTGGCCGTTCTGGTCGGCGCTGTCTCTGCCCGCAGCGAGGGCAAGAAGAAACAAAATGTCCAAGTCCCACCCCAGCCCGTGCCGCCGACGACACCGGCCGAGCCCTCCCCAGCACGTGTCCCCGAAGGAGCAGGACGATGACCACCATGCAAGACACAATTGTCACGTCCGTGCCGGAGAAGCGGCCGCTGCTGACTCCGGGGCTTGCCCGGCCGCTGGTGCTGCTTGTTATCTCCATTGCCGTACTGGTCGGGGGCCGTATCTTCAGCGACGGACTGCCTTCGTTCTCCGCGGGGGAGGCGATCCTCACCCAGAGCCTGTTCGTAGCGGTCCTCGCCTTCGGGCAGGGCCTGGTGATGTTGATCGGTGGCCTGGATCTGTCCATCCCTGGCGTCGTCGCCTTGTCGGCAACGATTCTCGCTCTTTGGACGAGCGTGCTGGGCCACGACGTCTTCACCGGAATCCTCCTGGCCCTCGGCGCCTCAGTGGTGGTTGGCCTGATCGACGGCTACCTGATCGCCAGATTCCAGATCCCGGCCTTTATTGTCACGCTCGCCATGGGAGGCATTCTCACCGGCACCACCATCGGGGTCACGTTCGGCAGCAAATCACCAGCCGCGCCGGAGGCGATCATCAGCCTTTTCAGCGGCAGCGGCAAGCTCTTCGGCATCGGCCTGCCCGTCGTCATCTTTATCATCGTCGGAGTCATCGGCTACTTCATCCAAGCCCGCAGCAACTGGGGACGAACCGTGCAACTGTTCGGCAGCGCCCCAGCAGCCGCGCGCATCTCCGGACTGCCGGTCCGGCGCGTCGAGATCAGCGTCTATGTCGTCGGCGCCCTGGCCTCCGGTGTCGCCGGAATCATGCTGCTCGGCTTCTCCGGCAACGCCCAACTGAGCCTGGGGGACGAATGGATGATGCCCGCCATTGCGGCGGTCCTCGTCGGTGGGACGGTGATCGGCAGCGGCCGCGGATTCTGGCAGGCCACCTTCATGTCCTGCATCCTCCTGACCACCATCACCGTGGTCATCCAGGCCACCGGGTTCTCCCAAGGTTGGAAGAACGTCCTGTACGGCGCCGTCGTCCTGCTGGCCCTGCTCCTCATGCGCCGCGGAAACCACCCTCTATGGAAGCGCATCAAGAGCCGCTTCTCGCCGGAAAGGGCCTGACCGATCCACCATTCGTACGCCGTCGCTCCGTCGGCGTTCTTCAGAGAAGGCAAAAGGGCTTCAAGGATGAAGCCAGGAAAGGAACAAGAATGCGCAAATCCACCCGCAGGCTTGGGGCAGTGGCTGTCATAGCCGCCCTCGGCCTGTTACTCGGAGGCTGTTCCGGCGGCGCCAGCGGAAGCTCGGAGGGCAGCGCCTCAGCATGCGTCCCCAGTGGTGGCAAAGCTCCACGGGCAGGCGGCGAGAAGTACGTCGTCTACATGTCAGCGCTGAACATCGGCAACGCCTGGCAGGAAGAAGCAGCCAACCTGGGCAACTCTGTAGCACAACTGAGTCCGTACAACAGCTGCGTCGAAGTCCGCAAGGAAATGACCCAGCCAGATCCCCAGGCCCAGATTTCCCAGATCCAGTCCATGGTCGCAGCGGGCGCCGACGCAATCGTTACCTACCCGCTCTCGCCCACTGCCATCAACTCGGCGTACCGGGACGCGTGCAGCCAAGGCGTGACCGTGGTTTCCTACGACGCCACAGTCACCGAACCCTGCGTGTACAACGTCTCCTACATCACCAGCGTCCCGGACGGCGCCAAGTCGCCCTTCATGGGCTATAACGCCATGGAGACACTAACAAAATTGCTCGGCGGGAAGGGGAACATTTTCGTCTCCCACGGCGTGGTTGGCACCTCGACTGACAATGTGCACTACAATTCTGCTCTGGCGGCGCTGAAGAAGACCCCGGAGGTGAAGATCCTCACCGAATACGAGGGGAAATGGGACAGCGCCCAGCAGCAGAAGGAGACTTCAAAGTCCCTCGGTTCGTTCCCAAACGTGGACGGAATCTTCTGCGGCTATGGTGAATCCGGCTGCGTCAAGGCGCTGACTGCGGCCGGCAAGAAGATCCCGGTCAGCGGGGAAACCTCGCAGTACTTCCGGGAGCAGTTGCTCGCCGGCTGGCCTGGCGTCAGCATTGGCTCACCGCCAGCCCAAGGTGGAATCGCCATGAAGGTTGCCTTGGCTGTGCTGCTCAAGGGAGCTGAGGGCATCCCGATGGACATCGAGGTTCCTTACAAGATCGTGACGTCCGAAAACGTCAAGGTGTGCGAGCAGGACACTTACACAGAAGGCTGCAACGTATTCAAGCCAGGAACCGTGGGCGATGAGGAAACCGCGGACATCTTCAACGTCATGCTGCCCGAATCCTCGCTCAGCGCATCCAAGAGCGGCAACCCCTCGGCCGGCATGACGGCCGCGCCGTTCACCGCGCAGGACCTGCAAAAGTACGAGCAGGACGCTTCCCGTCGCTACGTGACGCGGGAAGCCTGCCCGGACGGCTGGCAGAAAGCAACTCTGCCCGAAGGCGTCGAAGGCTGCGCCAAGGGCTGATTCAACGGGCCGGGGAAAGGGCACGATTCCCCTTCCCCGGCCCACATCCGTAACTTTTTGTCGATGAAGAACCGGAGAAGACATGACTGATGACCGTATACACGTGGCCATGATGAATCTGTTGTGGCCCCGGCACGGAGTTGACCGCCAACTCTTCTACGACTACTGGTCCGGAGCCCACACTCAGATTTCCTCCCGGCTGCCCGGCATCCACCAGTACTTCCAACACCATCTGGACACCGAATCCGGACTCCTGTTCCCAGGCCTATCCCAACTCGTCGAAGCCTCCGCACCATTTCCCGGTTTCTACGGCGATGCGGAGATCACCTTCGCCACGGATGATGCGTTGGAATCCTTCGCGGACGCGCTTGCACCGTTGATGGAGGACGAGCAGAACGTCTTCCAGAAGACCATCTCCTATCAGGCAACAGGGCAAAACACGAAGACCGTTGTGGACCGAACCCCCGACCATTCACCCAACGGCGACCTCGGTATCTCGGAAAAGTACTTCCTATACCTCAGGCATGCGGGTCAGGACATCGAGTCATTCCGCCGGACCATCAAGGACGCCGCCGATGTCCTTGCGGGAAATTCGGATGTGGCGAAGGTTCGGTACCGCCTTCCGGAGCATTACGACAATGACGCCGTCACCCTGTCCGCACCAAATGTGAGCAACCACGAACCCGATTCCAACCAAGTGCAGGGGAGCCTGGAAATTGCCTTCGCCGACGCGATGGCGCGGCGTGGCTACGCCAACTCGGCGGACAGCACCCGCGTGGCGGACCTTCTCGGTAGTGCCTGCCGCAACGTATTCCCGACCCGTGCCCTGCGGACCTATACGGTGTACAACCACGGGAAGATTACGGTTGCCGGCCTGCGCACGCCCCAGATGGCCGCGCAAATCGCGTCCATTGGTGCCGCGAACCAAACGGACAAAGCAGTCTCGGAGCTGCTTCTGGCACGGCATACTGCAGTTTTTGCGCCTGCCTGAAGAACTCTGTCACCTTTGTCAGATACGGACACCACCATCTCAGGAAGGGGCCCGCGCGTGGAGAGAGGGCCCCGTTCTCGTTGATCGTTGTGACGGCCTGTACCGGGGCCGCGTCCATGGCGGCTGGGTCCTAGGTTGCCCTTGCATTGATGACTGCGTCGATGCTTAGCGCGGTGCTGATGTGGGTCAATGCGGCAATACTGGTCAGCTGAACTCCGAGCAAGTCCTCGATGCGACGGCGTCGCTGGTCGACAGTGTTCTTATGGATGAACAACTCCTCGGCGGTCACTTTGGCGTTCAGGTCATTCTTGATCAGAGCAGCCAGCGTCGGCAAGAGCGCGGTGCCCTGGGCGTGGTCATAGGCCCGAAGCGGGCCCAGCGCCTGTTCGCAGTACCACTTCAGGCGTGCGCTGTCCGGTATTTGGAGGAAAAGCCCCGACATGCCGAGATCCGACAGGACGAGGGTTCGTGTGGGCAGGTCCCTAATGCCTGCAAGTTCGACGGCACCGCGGGCGATCGCGAAGGACTCCGGGTAGTCGGCAGGACTGTTCACAGGTCCCGTGATCACGGAAGTGGCGGACCTGGACGTGGCTGCATTGCCAGTGAGGCTGCGCCGGATGTCCTCGCTGACGGCCCTGGCGCTCTCAAGCGGTTGGCCACTGAGAGGCCAGAGAGCCACAACATAGCCCTCGTGCATTCCAAGCAATGGCTTGGGCGTGGCATTTTCGCTGAGCCGCATAAAGGTCGAGGCCAGACGGTACTGCAACGGTCCTTGGTTGGTGCTTTCATAACGGGAGACAATGACCGCATGCGCCTGCGACAGGTCGTGCCCGAGGCTTGCCGCCTGATTGATCAGTGCTGTGGACCCGCGGACGGCTCCGCTGAGCAACCCGGAGAGAATCTCTCCCGAATGCCGCCACGCCGCTTCTGCGGCTGTTCGGCTCCGAAGGAGCTCCAAAGCCATAACGGTCGCGGCGTGCTCAATAGTCCGTCGATCCAACGCCGAGATTGACTCGAACCGGCCCGTGGTCCAGATCCACGCCACGACCTCGTCCTTAATCATGACCGGTGCCCGCAAGACAGGGAGAGGGTTGCCGTTGTCTGAGAGCACCTGGGTTTGGGCGAGCAAAGGAAACTGGGGACCCTTGGCATCCGGTTCAGTATGTTGGTAGGTACTTTCCCTGGTCAGTTGGGTGGGGAGTACGTCGCCGCCGAAGACGGCGTTGCACAGGAGGGCGCCGTTTCCGCCCCTTACGGTCACCGGACGTGACAGAAGTTCGGCAAGGGCTGACGCTACCGCCGGAACGCCCCCGCCTTCCAAGGCCAGGGCAGTCAGGCGTTGGTGGACCTCGGCGCCTTGCCGTTGAAGGTCGTACTGCTCCTCCAGTGTCGCGTTGGTGACATTGAGGTGTTCGATGGTTCGGGCCTGATCGGACTTAAGCCGGGCCGTGGTGATGGCGATGGCCGCCTGATCGGCAAGCATGGTCAGGAGGGACTCTTCTTCTTTGGTGAAGTTGTGCGCAATCCGCGTATAGCAGTTCAGGGTTCCGAGAGTCTCTGTTGCCGTATTCAGGGGTACAGCGATCATGGAAATAAATCCCTGGTCCTTGGCTACGCCACCCCACGGCCCGAACGACGGGTTCGTCCGGGTGTCGGCTACTTGCACAGCGACGCCGAGGGTGAAGGCCTGGCTTGATGGTGCAGGGTTGGAAACCCCGTGCAACCGAATGGGATGGGTCGCGTTGACATCCTGGACGTATTCATCCGACAGGCCAAAGGAGCCCTTGATCAGCAGCACCCGATTTTCCGGATCAGGGAGAGTAATCCCGCAGAAATCGTAGGACATCAGCCTGCAGGCTGTCTCGGCAATGACCTTGAGCAGGGCGTCCAGGGAGACGCCCTGGTTAACAGCGGAGCCGATGTCCTTGACTGACTGCAGCCAACCCTGCAGCTGCTCAGCCAACCGATCCGTTCTCACTTTCACTCTCCAATTTTTCCACTTTTCGCACCATATTCACCCTGTTTCCAGGTCGGTTGGATTCTCAACCTTCCCTCACTGAACCACCATTCGGCAATGTGCTCCGAGCCACAGCCTAAGATTGTTCTATGTTCCATGGCACCTACTTGCGGGGTGCCGCACTCGGCACCTAGTAATGACGATCACTGTCCCGCTGTCCGGCCGTCAACAAGGGGCAAGGCGGACTTCTCCGCCATCGGGTCTGCGCTGCAAGGCGTCCCGTGAGCGACGGCCGACCGTAACCTGTGGACGTTGTCCGTGGACTACCATCCATTCAGTCATGGAGCACGTCTGCAAGCACATTCTTTGGCCCCCTGTTGGGAAGACCTGTCAGTTGATGAAGTACAGGAACTCGGCAACGAGTCGGCGGCAAAGGGGCTCCCCGGGGAACAGGCAGGTTCCAAGAACGGCCTTTGACCCCGCCAGCTCTCCTGATGATGGTGTTGCCATCGGTACTGGCCTGCCTCTGGGAGGCGGCGGACGGTTGGCAGCCGCGGGGTCCCTCGATGTTTATCACCACCGCAGTCTGCGGCAGCTTTGCCTACTTCATCCTTTGCGGTCAGTGAACTCATCATGCAGGGCCCGCCCCGGATCATTCTTGTCCGGTGGCCGGGAAATCCTGGGAGAGAACACGGCCTGCGTTGGTGGATGATGCGGTTTCCGCTTTGGAAAACAACATGCATAGCCGACGTCACCGCCATCGCACTTTACGTTCGTTTTCCTCCGCCTTCGCTGCCGCTCCGCGATTGCTCCGTGCCCCGGCAACCGGCGTCCTGATCCTGGGCCTCAACTTTGACGTGATCCTGGAAGTGGCCAATGAGCTGGCCGGTGTTGGTGCCGACAACATCAAAGAGGAGCAGCGTTCGTGCCCTTTCGCACGAAGGCTGCGCCTCGTCGGTTGATGGCGCTATTTTGGGCGTCCGGTGCTCAGTAGGCTTTGCTGCGTTGGTCGGCAACCAAGTGGATGAGCGCGAAGGTGCCACGTTCGCGAATGGCCGCCAGAGCGGCGTCGACGGCAGCGGGAACGTCGACATCGGCTTTGGCGTTAACGCCGAAGCCGCCAAAAGCTTCGGCCATCAGCGCGAAGGCCGGGTTCTTCAGTTGAGTTCCGGAGATACGCATGGGATAGTGCTTTTCCTGGTGAGTGCGGATGGTTCCGTACTACTGGTTGTCCATGACAATGACCAGGGGAGTTGCCCCGTGCTGTGCTGCTGTAGCGAGTTCTAGGCCGTTCATGAGGAATTCGCCGTCGCCGGCAATCGTCACTACCGTCCTGCCCGGATAAGCCAGTGAGGCGGCCACAGCTGACGGGATGGAATAGCCCATTGATCCGTTTCGGGCGCTGATCATGGCGGCGTAGGACTCGGTGGGGAAGTACCGGTGGGCCCAGTTGGTGTGGTCTCCGGCGCCGAAAGTGACCATGGCGTCGTCGGGCAGCTGGGGAACCAAGCTGGCCATGAGGGTGTCCATTCGGGCCTTTCCACCGACAGGGCGGGAGGCCGGGAGAGCAGCGAAGATCTCCTGTTCGGCGCGCATGCGCTGGGTCCATGCCTGCCATTCGGGCTTTACCGGGAGGGTCAAGGCAGCGAGGTCCCTGACGAAGGCGTCGGGCTTGGCCAGGATCTGGTCCGTCACCGGGCCCGACCGGCCCCTCAAGGAAGGGTCGATGGTGACAAGGAAGTTTTCCTGGTCCAGTCCTGGCGGTACAGGAACCCGTCAGTGATGACATCGCCCGGCACGGTGCCGACGAACACCAGCAGGTCTGTTGCTTCCAACAGGTCGTACGTGGGCCGTGGCCTTCCGTACCCGATCGGGCCCACGTAGGAAGGGGAACTGAACGGAACAGTGCCCTCGGTCCGCCACTCGGCGGCGGCTGGAATGTGGTGGCGTTCCAACCACCGGGTCAGTCCTTCAGCGCCCGCGGTGGACCAATCGTTGCCGCCGGTGACGAACAGCGGTTTCCTGGACGCTTCCAGCGCCTCGGACAACGCGATCAGGTCGGTGCCGGTCATGCCTCCGGTGCCACTGGAATGGGCGGGTGCAGTTCACTAGGAACCAACTGCTGGATCACGTCCTCGGGCAGACCGACGACGGGACCCGATCTGCCACTCATCGCGGCGAACATTGCTTCGGCTACTATTTCGGACGCCCTGTCCGCATGGTCCAGGACCATGACGCGTTTGGCGCCGGTATCGAACCAGGCTTTGATGTCGAATTCCTGGAAGGCCTCGCGATCCCGGTGAGCAAAGGGAATGAGACCGACGAATAGGACCATGGGTGTGGAGTCCTGCCAAACGGTGTGCAGGCCAACATGGGCGTTGGCCGCTCCCGGTCCGCGGGTGACCATGGCGACCCCGGGGACCTGGTTCATCTTTCCGTCAGCTTCGGCCATGTAGCTCGCGCCGTCTTCATGGCGGCAGGCGATGGTCTGGATGTCGGCGTCGTGGAGCCCGTCGAGGACATCGAGATAGCTTTCGCCGGGCACAATGTGGACCCTCTTGACCCCGTCCGCACGCAGGAACCCTAGGGGAGCAACGTGAAAGGCTCCGGGCTCTCCATCAAGGAAATGCCCGGAGCCTTTCTATGTGTTGTTGCTAGTCGCTCAGCGGCAAGGGCGCGTTGTCCGAGTTCAAGTGCTCGACCGTGGTGAAGATGATTTCATTTTCACCAATGTTTTCGATGTCGTGGAGGAGGTACTCTCCTGCGGCGAAGTGGAAGTGACGGGTTTCGCCCGGCTGATAGGTGACGTCCCTTGTAGTGCCGTCAAAGGTGTGCTGACGGCTGCGGCCGGCGTTGACAGCGGTCCAGAAGTAGTCCAGCACGTGGCGGTGGGCGTGCCAGCGCTCTCCCGGGGCGAGCCGGATTTCCCAGACCCGGACGCGGTCGTTTTCGCTGAGGAGCTTGGAACCCACTGCGCCGTCGAAGGCGTGCTCTTCGAATTCGCGTTTGAGTTCCTCGGACCAACCTTCAAAGTTGGTGCCGATGAGTTCTCCTGCGAGGGGCAAGTCGGAAAGGAATCGGGTTTCGGTCATGCGCTCAGCACCACTTTCAGGGCGTCGGTATCGGCTGCGTTCTTGAAGATGTCATATCCCTTTTCCATGTCCGAGAGTTTCAGACGGTGGGTGATCAGGGAGGTGGGGTCGAAGGTGCCCGCAGCGATGGCCTTCATGAGGCTCGGGACACTCAGAGCGGACGGGATGCCAGTAGTGAGCGTGATCTGCTTGGCCCACAGGGTTTCCAGGTGCAGGGTAGCCGGTTCCTCGTGAACACCAATGTTGGCGATGTGTCCGCCGGGACGGACCAGGGCCGCGGCCAGTTCGAATGGTTTCGGGAAGCCAGCTGCTTCAATGGTGACGTCGGCACCCAGGCCGCCCGTCAGTTCGGCGACCAGGTCGTGGACTTCGTCCGGGCCGACGGCGTGCGTGGCACCCATCTGCAGAGCAGTCCGGCGCCGGTTTTCGACGAGGTCAACCACCACGATGTTGGCGGGAGAGTACAGCTGCGACGTCAGGACGGTCGACAGGCCCACAGGGCCTGCGCCGACGATGACGATGGTGTCGCCTGGCTTTACCTGTCCGCGGAGCACACCCACTTCGTAACCGGTGGCGAGGATGTCGGTGAGGAATATGACCTGTTCGTCGCTGAGTTCGTCCGGGATCTTGTAGACGCTGTTTTGCGCGAACGGGATGCGTCCGTATTCGGCCTGGAGGCCATCGACGAGGTGGCCGAGGGCCCAGCCGCCCGAAACCAAGCACTGCCCGTACATGCCGACCGTGCAGAAACGGCACGAGCCACAGGCCGAGACGCAAGTGGCCAGGACACGATCGCCGGGTTTGACGTTGTGGACTGCCGAGCCGACTTCCTCCACGACGCCCACGCCTTCATGGCCGAGGACTGTGCCGAAGGGGGTGTCGGGGACGCCGCCTTTGATAATGTGGGTGTCCGAGCCGCAGATGGTGGTTGCGGTGACCTTCAGAATGAGATCGGTGTCTTCCTGGATTTTGGGATCCGGGTGGTTGCGCCACTCGATTTGTCCGGGACCGTCATAAACGAGAGCCTTCATGGCTTTCCTTTCAGGTTGTTGTGTTACCCGTGCCGCGCCGGTGCCCGCACGGGAGTATTGCTTGCCAGTGCTACTGGCCGGGGCCGTAGAGACCGAAGCGGAGGTCCGGATCCCCGGGAGTCCAGGTGTTGTGGAACTGGGAGCGGGCGCCCATGATGGTCACGCGGTCGATGAGGTTGTTGCCGACATGGAGCTGGCCGGGTTCCCACTTGGCCAGTGCGGTGGTGACGCTGTCGTTTTCTTCCAGGGCTGCGGCTAGTGCCCATGCATCCGCCGCAGCCTTTGCCGCCGCTGCTGCCGCGTGCGGGCGGGCGGCGAAGGCGGCGTCTCCGATCAGTGCTACGCGTCCCTCGACCATGCGTGGGGTCCGTACGTCGAGCACAGGCTGGATGTAGGGCTCGGCGGTGAGGTTGACGAGTTCGGCTGCGGCCGGGGCTAGGAGTTCTTTCGCGGCGTGCTTCATTTCCGTGATGAAGCGGTCCTGTACTTGGCCGGGGTGGACGGAGACCGGGCCGGTGAAGCCGCGCTTGTCGGTCAGAATCTCTTCGAGTTCCGGTCCTTCAGCGACGTTGCGGTACCAAACGTAGTTGAGCAGGCGCTTGCCAACCTCGAAGCCGTTGTCCGGGCCAGGGATGGGGTACATGCAGATTTGCGTGTTGGGTCCGATCGAGTATGTCAACGAGCTTCCAAGCAGTTCGGCCGTTTCTGGGGAGACCTCGCTCTCCAGCACAGTCCCGCGCCAGCCAATGTAACCGGAGTATGAGAGGCCGGCTTCCGGGTAGAGGCGCTTGCGCCCTACGGAGGTGATGCCGTCCGCGAAGACCGCAAGATCGGCGCGTTCGGTACGGCCGCTAACAAAGCGGACGTCGACGCCTTCGGCGTCCTGGTCGAAGCCGACGGCGTATTCGCCAAGCACGTAGTTTTCGCGGCCGAAGTCCGAAAGAAGCGAGTTGTACATGACGGACCAGGAGCTGTAATGCCACTCTGCCTGCTCCTCGAAGAGCACTTTGTTGCCCTCACCGATGTAACGCAGGAACTGGGTGGAAGTACTCACAGCCTCCGGGGTAATGCTGCTGCGTTCCCGGAACCAGCGCAGGGTGTCGGGCTGGAGGACAATGCCGCCGCCCCGGTTTCCCAGCTCGGTGAATGTCCGCTCGAAGATCGAGACATCAAATCCCAGATCCTTCAGAAGCAGGCCTGCGGTGAGTCCGCCAATGGACCCGCCTAAGATCAGCGCGCGCTTGCCACTGTGGGTAGTCATACTGATAGCTCCTTTGCCAATCTGTTGCGTCATTGGTGACCGCAATCACTACATCCAGTGTGCTGGGAGCACCACTGAGGGCAAAGGTGCCGCAAACCATAAAACCTCTATTTTGAGTGTTTGCCGGCACATAGCATCCTGCGTGTGAGGTGGCACGATGGATAGTGAGGCCCTGACGCCCTACGGGTGCGCGACCCTTCCTAGATAGCACTCGATCTGTTCGCGGCTGTGGGTCAGGAACTCAATGCGCGCCTGGAGGTTGGAAATCTCTCCCCGCAGCAACTGCTCCATCTCGCCATTGACCTGAGCCGGCAGTTCGGCGTCCGGGCCTTGGACACACGGCAGAAGTATTCGGATCAACCGCGTGGGAAGGCCGGCGTCCAGAAGCCCTCGGATTTGCTGCACGAGCTCAAGGGACTCCGGCGCGAATTCGCGGTAGTTGTTCGAGGAACGGATGGGGTGGAGCAGGTCCTGCTCCTCGTAGTAGCGGAGCTGGCGGGTGCTGACCCCGGACTTGGCAGCAAGTTCTCCAATGCGCAATATGACGAACCTTCCCTCAGCAAGCTTGACCTTAACGTCAATGTGAAAGCTTACGGTGGACCCATGATTGAAACAACAACCATCGATGTGCAAGTGAAAAACCCCCTCCCTTGGGCGGACCATCCAGGCTTGTCCGGCGCCTACCGGGCCAACGGAATGACCATTGGAGTCATCTCTCCCCTCGAAGGCTTCGACGGACCCGTGCCGGGCATGGACAACCATGTTGGATTGATCCAGCAGGCAGAGCGCGCCGGCTTCTCAACTGTCTGGGTCAGGGACGTCCCGCTCCTGGATCCCAGCTTCGGCGACACCGGCCAGGTCTTCGATACGTGGTCCTACCTTGGATACCTCGCCGCCAAGACGGAAACCATAAGCCTGGGCACCTCCAGCGTTGTCCTCCCGCTGCGCCACCCCCTGGACACCGCAAAGGCGGCGTCCAGCATCGACCACCTCTCCGGCGGACGATTGCTGCTGGGCGTGGCCACCGGCGACCGGGCCGTGGAATTCCCCGCTTACGGGGTCGAACATGAATCCCGTGGCGAACGCTTCCGGGAATCCCTGAGCGTAATCCGCCAGGTAACAGAGAACCGCTTCCCCAACCTTGATTCCTCGCTGGGGACCATGCGCGGGACGGACCTGCTGCCGAAGCCGACACACGGGCGGCTGCCGGTGTTCATGACCGGCCGCGGACGCCAGGAACTGGAATGGATCGCTGCCAACGCCGACGGGTGGCTCTTCTACACGCTTCCCCTCGATCAGCAAGACCTGAACATCCAGCTCTGGCGCAGGCTGAGCGCACAGCGAGGGGAGGCCGGCTACAAACCGTTCAACCAAGCCACCTACATTGACCTGTCCGAGAACCCTAACGCCATGCCCCGTGCCATCCACCAAGGTCTCTCCCTGGGCAGGGAGCCGCTGCTGCAGTACCTCAAGGCATGGGAGAAAATCGGTGTGGATCAGCTCATGATCAACTTCAAGCACAGCCGCCGACCCGTGGCGGATGTGATGGCTGAATTTGGTGAGCACATTCTGCCGCACTTCCCCGCAGGCAACCACGTGGCGGAGGGCAGGTAGCATGACGGCGATGGCCAACGAAGTCGAATCAACAGGCGCTGACTATGCGGCAGCCTTGTCGTTATTCGCCAACATCCATACGGCACTCGAGCAGGGGGACTCGAAGGGCCTGGCGGATGCTTTCGTTCCTCAAGCCCAAGCCTTCCTCAGCCACCTCGGCGAGGCCTGTGGCGCCCAGAACGTGGCCACCTTGCTCAGGCAGATGTCTTTCTCGGAAAAGCTGGTGAGGTACAGGCTGGTCAATCACTACGTGGCCATTGACGGTGGCCGGGCATCCCACAGCGCCTACCTTTTGGGGACGGTGGGCACGCCGACGATTACTGGCGGGCTCCATGCTTTCCTCTTCGGCGGACACTACGTCACCACGTCCGAAAGGATGGCCAGCGGTTGGCGCCTGGCCACAATCAGGTTCCAGCTCGACTGGCACTATGGCGATCCAGACCACGTCCCCGGGTGGACCCTGGACTCCGCGGCTGGCCGCGGGACCGCCAGCACCTTGATTGTCAGTGAACTAGACGCCCCGTGGCGGACGGTGCCGCGGCCGGATCAGGGTAAAGCGACCGAGCAATTGGTCGCCGAAGCCTATGTGCGCTACGCGTGGGGACTTGACCAAGCCGATTTCGGCCTCCTCGCGTCCGCCTTCGCCGACGATGCAAAGGCCGACATGGTGCCTTTTGGACCCATGACAGGTCAACGGGAAATCGTGGGCAAGCTCAAGGATCTACGCAACGGCCAGCCCTTCATGCAGCATGCGGCCTCCGATTTCGTCGTTGACGTCTACGGCGACCGGGCAACCATGCAGATCCACCGGATCGTCCCCTTCATGCCCACGCTGGAGACGCTGGACGCACGGGTCTTCGGCGCCCGCTACGAGAGCAGTCTCCGCTTGGATATCGACGGCCTGTGGAAATTCGAATGGCTGCAGTATTTCCCCGGTTGGATCAACCTCGACGAGGGGCCTGCGGAGGTCAACCAGTGAATCTCCCCGCGGCCGTGGCAAGCAAATTGACCACAGACGCCATGAAACGTACGGCTGGAACCTTCCCCACCGGCGTCGTTGTCGCAGCTGCGACTACGGCGGATGGTCCGGTGGGCCTGACCTTGCAATCCTTCGTTTCCTTGTCACTGAACCCACCGTTGGTTCAGTTGTCAGTGGCATCGACGTCGGGTAGCTGGCGAGCCATCAAAGCAGAGGGCGGCTTCGCCGTCAGCGTTCTGGCCCAGGATCAGGCGGAGCTGGCCGTTGCCTTTGGCACGAGGAGCCGCGACAAGTTCGCCGGCGTAGAACTTGCCGGCGCATCTGCCACAGGACACCCTGAGATCCAAGGGGCCCTCGCGTGGTTCGACTGCGAGATCGCTGCTGTCTATCCCGGAGGGGACCACGACATCGTGGTGGCCACTGTTCTGGACGCAAAGGTCGACGACCGGGCGGGGGAGCCGCTCGTCTTCCACCGCAGCGGGTTCCGGCACCTCGAACCGGCCCCGCGGACAGCAAACACTCCACGCCCGAGCCGCAGCTCCGGACGGCTGAATCGCCTGGGAACGAAACCATCATGGACAAGGGAGAGCGCATGAACGCCGTGATTATTGGTGGATTCGTCGCAGGGCTGGCCACAGCCCACGAACTCCGCTGGGCCGGGCTGGATGCAAGAGTGTTTGAACGCTCGCCAGGCACCATGGAAGCCCGCGGCGCCGGAAAAGTCATGCAGCACGAAGTGGAGGAACTGCTCCGGCGTCTCGGCCTCACCGCCGAACAGGTCAGCGTGGAACTCCTCGAACGCCAACAACTGCACCGCAACGGCAAAGCAACAAGCTACTTCGCTCCATAGCTCAAGACCCCTCGTGGGACACCTTGTACCGCACGCTCCTGGAACACCTGCCCGCAGACACCTACCGGCTCAACAGCAAGCTGCAGCAAGTCCACACGGACGGGAACCACGTCGTGGCGGAATTTGAAGACGGGCATACGGCCGGCGGGGACTTCCTGATTGGTGCTGACGGTATCGG
The DNA here is from genome assembly GCF_031455315.1 of Arthrobacter sp. 1088. Lineage (NCBI taxonomy): Bacteria > Bacillati > Actinomycetota > Actinomycetes > Micrococcales > Micrococcaceae > Arthrobacter > Arthrobacter sp. 1088. The sequence continues at coordinate 31,031 of NZ_JAVDSM010000017.1, read as the reverse complement.
CTCCGCGACGCGGAACCTCACCGATCTCAGCGCGGGCAGGGCCTTCTACGCCGGATACGTGGCATGGCGTGGGCTGGAGCCGGAAGGAACGGTTCGCCGGCACTTGGTCGAGCTGCTGTCCGGACGGTTCACCTTCTATGGGGCCAATGGACTGCAATTCCTGAGCTACCTCGTCCCTGGGCCCAACGGCGAACTCGAAGCAGGAAAAAGGCGCGTCAACTGGGTCTGGTACATGAACGGCCCCGAACCGCAGCTGACGCGCCTTCTCGCAGGCAGGTCCGGCAAGAGGTACACCACGTTCGCCCCATACAGTGTCTGAGCCCTTGTCGGCGAACGTCGCTAGAGTGTGTTGCGGTCTTGCTACGCCTGCAGCTAAGCCCGGTCGGAACACGAAATCCAACGCCGTTGCCGGGCCATTCGTCAAGCTGAAAAGTGACTATTGCTTCTAATACAAGATCGCGTTGAAGTCAGGGTTGGGTGTGGTTCATTGGAACAGCCAGTTGCCATGGGCGTGTACCGAAAATTGGTCTGCATCGTAGGTATTGGCGATGTAGACGCCACACGGCGCATTATGTGGCACGCTGTTTGCGACGCTGCCCAATACTCGGCCGAGGCCCTTCATTCTACGATTTCCGACCACAATGATGCTTGCGTTCCTTTTGATGGCCTCCCCGTTAAGGCGTCTGCCGGTGTGCCGCGAGCAGCTGAATAGGTCACTGTAATTAGGTGTCCTAAGGATTCAGCGACAGTTCGGGCAACCGGCTCGGCAGACTCGGCGTTAGAGACAAACCATTCGTCGCCGCCTATTCCTACTACTTGCGTGCGGTCTGCGTCGAAGGATGTGACGACATGAAGGCAGGCCTTGAGGCCGCAGCGATATCTCGCGCCGATTCGGCCGCCCTCCTTGCCGTCTTGCTACCGTCTACGCCTACGAGAATGGTTCCGCTCATATCTTTGCTCCTTTGCATAATGCGGCGGTTTGAACGCTATGCTGGATCCTTGTTCCCTGCTTCGTCCCGGCTCAGGTTTCCGGAAGAGCTTCGTACGCTGTGGAATTCGTTTTTATGAACGCATCCATCTCCAGAGTTAAGCCAAAGGGAACCTTGGGATGGAGCTCAAGAGTAAATTTCCCGGGAGCATGGCGAGTAACCATGATTCCTCTGTCCCGATGGATCATCGCCGTTTCCCGCAGGCTGGCGATAGATTTGTCGAGTTGGAGGTCTAGGTCTGCTTTCGAGTCGGCGTGGACTGTCAGCCGCGCTGGTGCTGGAACGGCATTCATGGAACGGTGTTTCCTTTAGTCAGGGGATGTAGGATGGGCCGGTTTTAGAGTGGCATGAGTGGATCCGCATGGCAGTTGCAATATCCCTAGCCCCGACCGGGTGGACAATCCCATGAATTTGCCCGGCGGTGAACCACTCTGCCGATGTGGGTATGAAGGTATCCGGACCGGCACACTTGCTTAGAAGGTGCGCGAACCAGGATGTTTCTCGCTGTTTCGGCTCGTGGACTGGTGAGGATCCTTTTGCCCTTGAACTTCTGGAATTCGACAACCGGAAGAGGAAGTGGACGTGATTGAACAATGCGACACTCCTGTTACCTGGAGAATTTAGAGGCTGAAAACGTTGCGAGCCTCTTGTCATCGCGAAGAGCATTCAACAACAAGAGGCTCGCTGTCGTGTCCTAGAGCACTTGACTAAGGAACTGGCCGAGGCGCTCCGTCTTGGGTTTGTCGAAGAGTTCCTCCGGTGATCCGGTTTCTACCACCGCACCCTTGTCCATAAAGATGACGCGGTCCGCCACATTACGGGCGAAGCCCATTTCGTGCGTCACCACAACCATCGTCATACCTGACCTGGCCAAGGCAGCCATCAAGTCGAGAACGCCTTTGACCAGCTCCGGGTCCAGTGCGCTCGTGGCTTCATCAAAGAGCATGACTTCGGGCTCCATCGCCAGCGCACGGGCAATGGCGACGCGCTGCTTTTGTCCGCCTGAGAGGCTGGCAGGACGGAAATCCGCTTTTTCCTTCAGCCCGACCTCCCCGAGCCTGTCCAAGGCAATGCTCTTTGCCTCGTCCTTGCTGAGTTTGCGCACCTGGCGAAGTGGCAAGGTGATGTTCTCCAGGACTGTTTTATGTGGAAAAAGATTGAAGTGCTGGAATACCATCCCTACGCGCTGGCGCAGACGGTCGACGGAACCGTGGGAAACGTCCTCGCCGTTGAGAATTACGGAGCCGTCGGTGATTTCCTCCAGCCGGTTCATGCATCTGAGGACCGTGGATTTTCCGCTGCCAGAGGGTCCAATGATGCAGACGGTTTCGCCCTTGCGGATTTGCAGGTCTACTCCATGCAGTACCTCTAGGTCCCCGAAGCGCTTTCGAACACCTTGAAGTTCCAGGGCTACGTCATCCTTGGTTATCTCGGCGGCACCCGCTGGATAGGTGGTTTCTGTTGACACTTTACTGCTACCTCTTTATCGGGCTGGGACCGGTGGTCAGTTCTTTTGCAGGGTCGAGGGCGACCCGGACTTTCTTCCCGACACGCATCTTGCGGTCAACCAGGTTCACTACATGCGTGAGGGGAATCGTGATGACGAGATAGAAGCATCCGGCGACGACCAAGGGAGAGAGGTTGCCGAAATTAATTGAAGCGTCCTGACCAATGCGGAACAGGTCGCGCTGTTCTGCCAAGAGACCGAGGACGTAGACCAGCGAACTGTCCTTGACCACACCGATGAACTGGTTCATCAGTGAGGGAAGAACTTGACGGACCGCTTGGGGAACGACGACGAGACGCATGGAGGGGCCGTAAGACATTCCCAGTGCTCGGCTTGCTTCCATCTGTCCTTTATCGATCGATTGGATCGAAGCGCGGAAGATCTCGCCGATGTAGGCCCCGGAGATGAGGCTAAGCGCGATGATGGCCAATAGGTAGGGATTTCCCCCCGTGACCCCATATAACGGCTGTGCCAAGGCAGAGCCTATAAGGAGGATAGTGAGGATGGCCGGCAGACCGCGGAGGATATCGGTGTAGACGCGGGCAAACCAGCCAGCAACCCTGTTCCCGCTTACGGCCATAACCGCAATGATCAGCCCGATGAGAATACCCAGCGCGGTGGCCGACAGGGAGATGATGAGCGTGTTGACGAGCCCATAGGTGAGGATGTTGGGCAGCACCTGCAGCATGAGCTCGATGTTGAAAAAGGAACTTATGAAGTCATTCATGACGCTTCCTTATGGGGTGGAACGTCGCTTGCAGGGACGATGATGAAAGAACGACGTATCAACGTTTTGCGCTTACTTTTTCGGCTGGTACTCCGCCGGGAGTTTGATCCCCGCGAAGTACTTCTCGTAGATGGCCTTGTACGTACCGTCCTCAATCGCCTTTTTGACGCCGGTGTTGAGGGCATCGGTCAACTTGGTGTTGCCCTTCTTGATGGCATAGCCAATGGGAGCATCGTCCGCTGCGATCTCGTAAGTGGTCTCGAAGGGAACATCGGGGTTCTCCTGGACGTAGCCTGCCGCGATAGGCAGATCAGTAAATAGAGCGTCAGCAGTTCCGTTCTTGACAGCGAGGAGCCCCACGGTGTTGTCCGTGAATTTCACCAACGACGATTCGGTGAAATTCTTGGTAGCCAAGGTCTCCTGGTAGGAACCCTGAGTGACTGCGATCCTCTTGCCCTTCAAGGAATCCTTGTCGCTGGTGATACCGCTGCCCTTCTTGTTAAGCACCGCATAGCGGGCGACGAAGTATCCATCGGAAAAGTCCACCGTCTTCTTCCGCTCATCTGTGATCGAGATACCAGCGGCTCCCATGTCGTACCGCCCCTGTCCCAGCGCCGGGAGGATCGCTGAGAATTCCTGTCCGGTGTAGGTAACCTTCAAATTCAGGTCGTTCGCGATGTGGTCGAGAAGTTCTTTATCAAAGCCGGCTGGCTTGCCGTTGTCCATGTAGGTGAACGGTTTAGCATCCGAGTTGATCACGACTTGGATTGTTCCGGGCTGCTTCAAGTTGTAAGGGTTGTCGGTCGCGCCGGTTGCTGTGCTCGCAGACGACGCGCAGGCGCTCATGGAAGCTGCGAGTGCCAGTGCTCCAGTGAAAGCCAAGGTCCGCATGATGAATTTCAACTTTGTCTCCTGTGTGTAGTGCAGATGTCCTGCTGATGGGGGTGCCGGGTACTTCGGTGTACTGGGCACTGGTTGAGCTGGTAGTCCGCGGGGCCGATGGTCCACGCGGACCGGTGTATTGCAGTCGCGCGTTAGGGATGTTTTGTCAGACGTTCTTCAGCCATGGCATGGGCCACGTCTTGGGCTGTGGTACCTGTTGCCTTGGCGCGTTTGAGGCACTCGTGCACACGTCCGTAGATTCCGCGGACACTTTGTTCTGCGCGCTCAAGGTTGAATCCGCCTTCCTGGCGGGAGTCGGCATCGCAGATGATGCCGCCTGCGTTAGCGATGAAGTCCGGTACGTACGTGATGCCGCGGGCATCCAGGGCTGGCCCATGTGAGGGTTCAAGCAGGATGTTGTTGGCTGCACCTACAACGATCCTGGCCTTCAGGGTTGCAATGGCGAAGTCGTCGATGATTCCGCCGCGCGCGCAGGGGCAGAAGACGTCGACGTCCTGGGAGAGGATATCTTCGGCGTCGACCCACTTGGCGCCAATGGATGAGGCGAATTCTGCCATCTGGGGGCGAACATCAGTGGCGATGACTGTGGCGCCGCGCTCGACAAGCATTTGAGCGACCTTGGCCCCGACGGCGCCCAGGCCCTGAACTGCAACCTTTAGGTTGTTGAAGTCCTCGAAGCCCTCGTGTTCAATGGCTGCGCGCATGGCTTCCACGACGCCAAGTGCCGTGCCCCCCGAAACGTCACCGCCTCCACCAATGCGTTGTGGCCGTGTCAGGACGAAGTCGGTTTCTTCGAGAAGGATTTCCATGTCGTTGAGAGTGGTTCCGATGTCGAAACCTGCCAGGTATTCTCCGCGGAGGCTCTGGATCTTGCGGCCCATGGCACGAATGATCTTTTCCTTGGATTCGCTGGTTGGATCCCCGATGATGACCGATTTGCCTCCCCCGAGGGCTAGCCCTGCGGCCGCGTTTTTATAGGTCATGCCCCGCGCGAGACGCATGACGTCATTGAGGGCCTCTTCTTCGGAGGCATAGGGGTACATCCGTACTCCTCCGCCTGCAGGTCCGAGGACGGTTGAGTGGATAGCGACAATGGCGCGGAGCCCCGAGTCGGGGTCGGTGCAGAAGACGACCTTTTCGAAGCCTTCGTGAGTCATTCGTTCAAGCAGCATTTCTTGTCCTTTTGAGGTTGTGATTGCACCACCACGGCGTTGTGGCGGTTGGGGTGCGGTTCGCGCCCTGGTGGGCTCAGATTGGATGCGAGTTCAGCCCGTAGGTCTCTTACCAGTGGATGAGGTTGTGGTGCGGGTCGATTTTGATGTCGAGGAATACCGGGCCGGTCAGGCCGTTCGTCCAGAGTTCTGCTGCCTGTTCGATGTCTTCAATTGAGCGGATAGTGCGCGCGCGCATGCCCATGCCTGCCGCCAGGGCAGCAAGGTCTGAAAAGTCGTTGCTGGAGTAATCAGCGTCGAAGCCGTAACGCTCCAACCTAAAGTGTTCGAAGCCATATGAATCGTCGTTCCAGGCAGTCACGATGACAGGGAACGACTCGCGGACAAGGGTGGCGAGCTCGCCGACGCCCATCATGAGACCGCCGTCGCCGACGGCGAGGAGAGTCGGCTTTCCTGGCCGTGCAGCCGATATGCCGGCTGCTCCGCTGATGCCCAAGCCAAGGGAGGCAAAATAGTTCATGGTGAGCAACGCTTCCGGCGAGGCGGCGTGCAGATACGGCCATGTGCCGACGTTGAACCGGCCAACGTCGGACACGAAGGCAATATCCGCTGGCAATACCTTGTTGAGCGCCGTTGCTGCTTCCCTGATGTCAACTGTTCCGGGGCTCGTGACCGCTGGCGTGAAAGAACTTGCTGCTGCCGTCGATGTTGCGGGAGTCATCCGATCTAGCCAAGCCGACCTCTCAGGTTCCATGTTCCCGGACAATATCTCGTTCATGGTCGCCGCCACGGCCCGTACGTCCCCGACAACGCCGCAGTCAACGGGTGTGTAGGCGCTGATTGCGGCTCCGTCTTGGTCAATCTGGACGACCCGTTTGCCCTGCGTGATGGTGCCGTCGAAAGAGGTCCAGTTGTTCAGTGCTGCTCCGAAGGCGATGAGGCAGTCGGAGTCAGAGAGGATTGCCGCGGCGCGTTCGTCGGATAGGCCACCCACGATGCCTATAGATCGAGCATTTGAGCGGAACAGTTCCTTGCCAGCGATAGTCGTGCCCAGAAGGGCGCCGGTTTGTTCGGCCAGTTGGGCCAACTCCTCTTCCGCCTCGGCGACGACTGCACCACGGCCGGCGATGATGATGGGGCGTTCCGAGGCGAGAATGAGCTCCAATGCCGGCACAACTTCTGCCGCGAACGGCCTACGGGGCCTTTGTGCGTGCGGCATGTGCGCTATCTGGGGGGTTTCAAGTTCCCACGACTGGAAGTCGGAGGGGACGTCGAACAGAACGGGAAGTCGCGATGTCTTCATGCGCTGAAGGGCCCTGGTCAGATCCCGCCCGATGGTTTCCGGCTTGTAGGCGCGCTCGTAAAGCGCGCCGGCTGTTGCGGCTATCTGCGCCAGGTCAATTCTTTGCGGGTTGGTCGGTTCTGCTGGGGTTGATCCTGAGATGACGAGGACCTCGCTGCGGGCGCGTGCGGCTTCAGTCAGGGCCGTCATAGCGTTGGTAAGGCCCGGCCCGTGGGTGATGGTCGCAAGTCCGGTGCGGCCACTGCTGCGGTGGTATGCATCTGCCATTGACACTGCACCTGCCTCATGCACAGTGCGGATGTACCTTCCGCCCGCTTTGCGGTAGTCACAAATCATGTGCAGGTTGGCGTCTCCCATCAAACCGAACAGCACTTCGCTGTCCAGCTTGGCGATCATGGATGCCATCGCCTCGTACAACTTCATTCATTCCCTCGATTCATTGTGCAGACGTGAGCGTTCTGCTGAGCAGTGGGTTGGACAGGAACCGCCCGTGCCCCTTACGAGAAGTCGCGGTGAGAGCTTCGTCACGCTCTGGGTTGGGTGTCAGCCTAGGTGAAACCAACGGGTTGCGCAATGCCCATTGCGTGCCAACTAGGGAAAATCTACTCATCTAGCGATCTTTTAGCGCGCAGATTACGTGAGAACGTCGCATTTAACGGCTATTGCTTCTCATGTTTGAGTGCCGCTGCTTCACCAGCGCTCGTACTCGAGGCAGAAATCGTTAAGGAGGTGTCGGCACGCCAGCCAAGGCACACCCGCCCCCAGGCCAGCGCAGTGGCTTCAGAGCCTGCGCCCGGGAGGAGTACAACCTGGGGGGACATGGGCCCAATTCCAGGGCCCGCTCACATGTGAGCGTGGTTCCGGAGGTTGTGGGTCAGTCCGTGAACTTCGCCTCAAGCGTAGGTGTTCGCAGCAGACTGAGGACGGACAACGACATGACCCGCCGGGTCTCCTCTTCAGAGAGTCCTCGGCCAAATCGGAAATCGAGGTAGACGCGTTCGTCGAAGATTGTCGCCCACAGCAGTATCGCTGCCTCTTGGTCTTGATCTGGCACGATGCCGAGCTCGATGAGGTTATTGAGTACACGCTCGAGGACGCCGTAGTTCCACCTGATGGCCTTGTCCCCCTCGTGGTAGCGCTCAAGGTATCCGCGGGGTGACCGGATCATGGACGCGGGGCGGGCCCAGGCCACATAGTGATTGAGGATCCTTCCGCAGACCTCGTTGAAAAGGCGAAAACCGGAGAAGTCTTCAAAAATGCCCTCGAGATCTTCCATGAGCTGGACGTACGAGCGGTGGTAGAACTCGGCCTGCAGCTGCTGAATAGCGTCGAAGTGCCGATACGCTGTCGCGGTGCTGACCCCTGCTTCCCGTGCAAGTTCAGGAAGAGAGAAGTTAAAGCCCCTGCTTTCGGCCAGGCGTCCGGCACTGTCCAGTAGCCGATCCCGGGTGCGCTGGGTGTCGGCGCGAAGCTTGCCTGCCATCAAAATCCCTTTCGCTGATTGCAGCGGCCAATGGTGCCTAACGCTGGAGGGCGTACATCTGAAGCCGGACATCGCGGGCACCGCGCATGTGCTTCTCGGCGATCAACGCCGCAGATTCAGCGTCCCTGGCCGCAACGGCATCAACAAGCCGTTCGTGTTCCAGGACAGCCTCCTCCCAGCGTCCACCAAACGTGAGCGTAGTCGAGGGGTAGCGGATCAAGTGGACGTTCAACCTGTTCAAGAGGTCAACAAGAGTGGGACTGTGGCTGGCGGCCCAAATGGCTTCGTGAAAGACCCTGTTCGCCTCTGCGCGTTCCCCGCCTGCCACGCTGGAGAGATTCTTCATTGCTTCGTGCGCTGCCCGAATACGGATGAGGTCCAATTCAGATCGGCGTTCGGCCGCTGCGCGTGAAGCTGCCCCTTCAAGTGTGATCCGAACATCGTAGATGTCGAGAATCTCTTCGGGAGTCGAAGTCTTGACATGCACCCCCCGCGGCGTGCGGACAACAAGCTGCTCGTGCTCGAGCCTCTGCAGAGCCTCGCGGATGGGGGTGCGGCTGATGCCATAGCGGCCCGCAAGCGCATTTTCGGCCAAGGCGTCTCCTGGCTGAAAGTGGCCAGACATGATGTCTGACCGGATGCTTTCGTAAACACTCGTTGCCAATCCTGCTGCGCCCCTTTTGTTGTATGCAGATGTCTACATTTAAGCACGCCCTCCGCGAGCGGCAGTCAGAACCGGGAAAAAACTGATGGGAGGGCTGACAAATGGATTGCACCAGCGTAAGGTATACCTCTGTATACAGCTACATGCAGGAGTGGATGAGGACATGGAAAACGGGAATACTTTTGGCAATCGGCCGACGGGCGAGCAGCCTGATGTAATCGTCGTTGGCGGTGGCAACGCCGGATTCACGGCTGCGCACGCTGCCGCAGTGCGGGGCCGCAAAGTCGTGTTGCTTGAGCGCGGTGTGGAGGACATGGCTGGCGGCAACAGTTTCTACACTGCTGGCGCCACGCGCATCAGTCATGCCGGCTTGGAGGACCTAAAGGACTTCGTGGAACCGGACGACCGGCACACCGTCACCGAAGTACCGCCCTACAGCGAAGCGGATTACGCCGCCGACCTGGAAAAGGTCACGGAAGGCCGCAACGACCCTGCGTTGACGAAAGTGCTTGTGGCCGAAAGCCAGCCAACCGTCCGCTGGCTCCAGTCGCTGGGCGTCAAGTACCGCCTGATGTACGAGCGTCAGGCCTACGAGCGCGAAGACGGGACCTTCCTGTTCTGGGGTGGCCTGCACGTCGGTAACGTCGGCGGTGGTGAAGGGCTCATCGCTGACCACACCCGGGTAGCCGCCAAACTCGGTATTGAGGTCCGGTACGGCCAGCACGTTACTGAACTCCTCGTGGACAGCAACCGGGTGGTTGGAGTCGCGATCGACGGCCCTGACGGGCGCGAAGAACTTCGTGCGGAATCGGTCATCCTCGCCGCGGGGGGCTTTGAATCGAACCGCCAATGGCGCCGGGAACATTTGGGCGAGGGCTGGGAGAACGCCAAGGTCCGCGGAACGCCCTACAATAACGGTGACCTGATTCAGGCTGCGCTGAATATTGGGGCTGCCAAGGGCGGTGACTGGGGCACGGCTCACAGCGTGCAGTGGGATGCATTCTGCGCCACGAACGAAAGCAACCGTGAGCTCACCAACCGTTTAACCCGCCAAAGCTATCCCTTGGGCATCATCGTCAACTCCGAGGGGCGCAGGTTCCTGGACGAGGGGGCGGATTTCCGCAACTACACCTACGCCAAGTACGGAAAGGTGATCCTCCAGCAGCCGGGGTCCATCGCCTACCAAATCTTCGACAGCGAACTTAGGCCTATGCTCCGCACCGAGGAATACGACATGCCAGGCATCTCGGTTACGGTGGCCGATACTTTGGAGGAATTGGCAGCCAAGATCGATGTCGATACCGAGACGCTGGTGAAGACGGTTTCGGAGTTCAACGGATCGATTGACCGCAGCGTGATCTTTGATCCGACCGTCAAAGACGGCCGGAAGGCACAGGTCGATCCGCCCAAGAGCAACTGGGCAGCGCCGATCGAGAGGGGTCCGTTCTACGCCTACGCGGTGACCTGCGGAATCACGTTCACCTTCGGTGGGCTCAAGGCAGACACGGATGGCCGTGTTCTGAATGAGCAGGGCAACCACATTCCCGGTCTCTATGTCTGTGGCGAGATGCTCGGTGGCCTGTTCAGCGGCAACTACCCGGGCGGCTCCGGGCTGGCAGCGGGTATGGTTTTCGGCCGCCGCGCCGGGAACCTCGCGTAAGGAACTGCACGGCGGGCCGGACGGTGCCGATGGCAGTCTCCGGCCCGCTTGCTGCTTTCAGAATTCAGCATGATCGTCAGGGAGTCCTTCATGAATGACACGTCAAAAACAGTCCAACCAGCCGATCCATCCCCGAAGGATAGCGCGGCATGCCTGGAGCAGCAGGCCCGCGGTCCGCTTGAAGGCCTCCGCGTCCTGGACATCAGCACGGTGTACGCGGCACCAATCACAGCCATGCTGATGGGGGATTTCGGCGCCGAAGTCATCAAAGTGGAACATCCCAAGGGTGACCCCGCCCGCTCCCACGGTGCCAACAAAGACGGGCAGGGCTTGTGGTGGAAGGTTATTTCACGTAACAAGCAGACGGTGACACTCAACCTCAGCACAGCAGAAGGCCAGAAGATTCTTCGTGACCTGGTGACCACGGCAGATGTGCTCGTAGAGAACTTCCGGCCAGGCGTACTGGAAAGATGGGGCCTGGGCCAGGACGACCTGCTGACGATAAATCCCCGTCTTGTCATGCTCCGTGTCACCGGCTTCGGCCAAACCGGACCCTACTCCCAGCGCCGCGCCTTTGGCACCCTGGCCGAAGCAATGAGCGGTTTCGCCCACCAGACAGGCGAAGAAACAGGACCGCCTACCCTCCCGCCCTTCGGCTTGGCAGACGGCGTGGCGGGCATCACCGGAGCGTTCGCAGTTGTGACTGCAATTTATGCGCGCAACTCCAGCGGCAAGGGCCAGGTCATAGACATGTCCCTTTTGGAGCCGCTGCTGGGGATTCTCGGTCCCGGCCCCACCGCCTATGACCAGCTGGGCACCATTGCCGGACGGCACGGCAACAAATCACCAAACAACGCCCCGCGTAACACCTATCTGACGGCGGACAAGCGGTGGGTCGCCATTTCTGCCAGCGCAACCTCCGTGGCTGAACGTGTGATGCGACTTGTGGGAAGGCCTGACTTTGTCGAGGAACCCTGGTTCTCCTCAGCCGGTGAACGGAGCCGACGGGGCGACTTGCTCGACGCCGCGGTGTCAGCGTGGATCGCTGACAGGACACTTGACGAAGTCAGCCGTGAGTTTGAGCGCGTGGGCGCCGCCTTGGCCCCAATCTACGACGTAGAACAACTGATGCATGACCCGCACGTCATTGAACGCGAATCGATCACCACAGTAGAGGATGAGGATCTGGGTCCAGTGCGGATGCAGAACCTCATCTTCAGGATGCTCGGCACACCCGGACAGATCAAATTTCCAGGCCGCAGACTTGGCCAGGACAACACAACCGTTTACGGCGACCTTCTCGGCTACGACGCAGAGCGCCTCGATCAACTCAGCAAGGAAGGCGTGATCTGATGACAAGAAGCTGGCTCTTCGCCCCCGGACACAACGAAAAACTGCTCGGCAAAGTCTTCGACCGTGGCGCCGACGAGGTCATCCTGGACCTCGAAGACGCAGTACCGCCCACGGACAAGGCCCGGGCGAGGGAGCTTGTTGTGGCGGCACTGCACCAACACCGGGCATGGGTGAGGATCAACGCCGCGGGCACCAGCCTCGCCGAAGAAGACCTGCGGGCTGTCTCCGCCGCAGCATCTGGAATACGGATCCCCAAAGCCGAAACTGTCGAGGACGTCCGCTGGGTCGCCGAAAGGGCGCCGGGTAAACCAATCATCTGCGCGATCGAGTCCGCCAAAGGAGTGTTGAACGCATTTGCGCTGGCAAGTGAACCGCAGGTCGCCCATCTGGCCCTGGGCGGCATCGACCTGAGGACTGATTTGGGAACAGGTGAGGGTGCCGTTCCCCTGCAGTATGTGCGGTCCCATTTGGTGGTCGCCTCTCGCGCCGCAGGCCTGGCTGCACCGATCGACAGCGTGTATCCGGACTTACAGAATCCCGACGGGCTTCGCAGCGAAGCCGAGTTGAGCCGGGTTCTAGGTTTCGGCGGCAAATCGGCCGTTCACCCTAACCAACTCGCCACCCTGCACTCGGTCTTTACACCAAGCGAACGGGAAGTGGCCTGGGCATTGGAGGTCACCAAGGCGTTCACGGACGCCAACGGCGAGGCCATCCAGCTTCCCGGAGGAGAATTTGTCGATCTTCCCGTCGCTGAGCGGGCCCGGAAGATTTTGCTGCTCGCAGAGCACAGAGGGTGACTTACGTGACAACGACTGCAGCACACCCCGAATCGACAGCGGACACCCGCCAGACCGGCGAAGGCTTTTGCTGTGGTTGGGGGACCGACGGCGATTGCCACTATTGCACGGGTCCGGAAACGGACTAACCACCTCAGTCAGACTCCGGGCGCCCGGAGCTCAACTCACAGTAGAGGCATGCAATGCGTTCAACAGGTCGCGGACATTCGGGGCGGGAGGCCCGCAACAACAAGAAGTGGAAAACCGTCATCGGTGAGAAGGTCGAGGTGTGGCTCGAAGGGGAGATGTACCGGCACGGGCTGGTCGATGATGTCATGCCCGATGGCTCCGGTTTATGGCTCGCATCCGAAGGGCCATTTCATCGGGAGTATGTGGACGTTGCATCCGGTTTTGAGGTTCGGACCGGGCATCTCCCTGGCCTCTGACCCGTCCGGGCGGCAGTCAGCGCCGGAAAAAGCCACGCAGTGTACCGCTCTGGGCAACTAGCACAGCGATGATGACTACCAAGCCGCCGGCGACCTCATACCATGCCAGTCTTTCCCCCAGCACCGTGATTCCGAGGACCACCGCGACCAGCGGGGTCAGGTAGGTGACAGTGGAGGCCAACGTTGCCCCCAACGCGTTCATGACATTGTTATACCAAACGTAGGCAATACCGGTTCCTATTGTTCCCAGGAGCAGCATGCTGACAACGACGGGAGGGGAGAGGGTAACTGCGTCCCTGGCAAGGAACGGCGCCAGCACCAGCATGATGACGGCTGCGGAGCTTATCTGGCTCGCCGCCACCGTGCTGGAGTCGTACTCGTGTGCACGGAAGAAGCGCCGTGAGTAAATAAAGCCCACTCCGTACATGACACTTCCCATGAGGCATGCAAGTTGCGGGAGGACAGAGGTCGAAGCAGCAGCGCCCCACAACTGCCAGGGGGCGAGCACGAGGATGATGCCGCCGGCAGCGGCAAAAAGCGCGATTGTTTTGGCTCTGGTGAGCCGTTCGTCGGGCAACACCGCAAGGGCGAGAAGCAGGGTAGCTATCGGGGTCGTGGCATTGAAAATGCTGGACAAACCCGAGGGAAGAGATTGCGCGGCCCAGGAAAACAGAAGGAACGGTGCAACGCACATGATGAATGCCATCGCAAAGAAGTGAAGCCACACCGTTCCTCTGGGCCATTTCCGTCCCGTGACGAGCATGAGGAGGGCCAAGAGCATTGCTCCGCCCACCAGCCGACCCAGCACTACCTGTGCTGGCGACAACCCGCTCACAGCCACCTTGATGAACAGGAAGCTAGCACCCCAAACGGCCGCCGTGCAGGCATACTGCAAGAGGGTTGACAAGGCGTTTCCTGGCCCGCCAGGCCCTAGATTCGCCTTGGTCAATGCAGGCGCGATGCGTCATCCAGCAACGCAAGCTCCTCTGGGAAAAGGCGCAAGTCTGCATGGGCAACCAGGGCTGTCAGCTGTTCTAGATTCCGTGCGCTGGCAATGGGGGCTGTAACTGTGGGCTGAGCTGCCAGCCAGGCGAGGGCAACCGTTGCGGGCGCCACGCCGTGCGCACGCGACACCGTTTCAAGCGCATCCATCACCTTTTCGCCGCGACCGTCCAGGTAAGCCTGTGCGGCGCCGGCGCGCGGGCTGTTTACAGGCTCTCCACTCCTGTATTTCCCGGTGAGGAAACCACGGGCCAGGCTGTAGTACGGCATGACGCCGAGCTTCGCCTGCTCCGCCAGCGGAAGCAGGTCATACTCAATGCCCCGTTCCATCAGGCTGTACTGGGGCTGCAGGGCAACGGGGGAGTGAAGCCCGTTTTCGCGGCAGATGTCCAACCATCGCCGGATGCGCTCGGGGGAGTAGTTGGAGATGCCGATGTACCGGACTTTGCCCTGATCAACGAGGGCGGACATGGCAGCGGCACTTTCCTCCAGCGGTGAGTCGGAGTCATCGAAATGGGCATAGTAGAGATCGATGACATCGATGTTCAACCTTGACAGCGATGCTTCCGCGCCCGCGGCCACCGTAGAAGGAGCCATCCCCCTGTACCTGGGGTGCTGGCTGACCTTAGTCGCAACGACGATGTCGCTCCGGTTTCCTCTGGACTTCATCCACTGTCCGAGAATCAGTTCCGATTCCCCGCCTTCGTTTCCCGGCGCCCAGAAAGAGTAAGAATCGGCGGTATCAACGAAGTTTCCGCCCGCTTCCGCATAACTGTCCAGGACGTTGAACGATTCGGCTGTGTCTGCCGTCCAACCAAAGACGTTACCGCCCAGTGCCAGGGGGAAAACGTCCAGGTCCGAGGCACCGATCCGGTTGCGCTGGGCGGTCATGAGGCGTCCGTGGTTCGGGCGGCTGGATCGAGGAGGATCTTCACTGCCTGACGGTTTCGGAGCAGTTCGATGGCGGCGCCAAAGTCGTCGAAGCCGAGCCGATGGCTGATGAGGCGTTCGAGCTGGGGCGCGGCGGCGAGCCTTTCTCCCATGATCTTCCAGGTCGAGAGGTCGTAGGCCCGGGAGCCGACGATGTTGATCTCGCGTCGGGCCAGGTCTGCCGTGTCGACAGGGGTCGGTTGTGCCGGCAGCCCGACACAGACGACGGTTCCCCCGTCAGTACACGCGGCTACGGCTGTTGCCACAGCGCTGTGGTGTCCGGCCGCCTCGATCACCACATCAAAGGCCTGCTCTACCGAGTCGTCAGGACCGATTGCAAGGCAGGCGGTGGCACCCAAATCGCGAGCGAGGGCCAGCTGGTCGGCGTCCGCCGGTGTGCCGATCATAGTCACCGGATACTCCCCGAGGGCGCACTGAACCAAAAGTCCGACCGTGCCCGGACCCACTACGGCGACCCGGGGAAGATAGCCCGGCGGAAACTGATCGAAGTTGGCCCGTTCGACGGCGTGGACTGCCACAGCGAAGGGCTCCGCCAGTGCCGCCGTTTCGTCGGTGACGGAGTCAGGAACCGGGACGATATTGACGGCCGGGACGACGAAACGTGAGGCGCAGATCCCGTCGATATCAAGGCCAAGGACCTTGAGGTTCTCGCAGAGCATCGACCGGCCCGAAAGGCATCGGCTGCACCGCCTGCAGGTGACGTGGCTTCCGCCCACCACACGCTGCCCGGGCTGCAGGCCCGGGTCGGCGTCGCCGTTCCCGATCATGTCAGGAACGGCGGATCCCAGTTCGACAACCCGGGCTACGAACTCATGGCCGAGGGTGAGTGGAAAGCTGGGACGGTAGCCACCGCGTGCCGCGGCGTCCCGGTCCACCATGGCAACATCAGTGTGGCACAGGCCTGCGTAGATAAGCTCCACGAGAACATCCCGCGGCCCGGGTGTGGGTTCCGGCAGCCGGGCCACGCTCACGTTACCTAGGCCAGGGCTGGGGTCGGATTTGACGAGTGCCGTGATGGTGCCGACACTGCTCTCTGTGCCGGCACCATGCTGGGTAGCTGTACTCACGAGACGACTTGCTCCGATCGGGACGCCAGGATGGCTGTCGTTGTTTCGGCCAGGCCCTCCTCCAGGGAGGTTTTGGCCTGCCAACCAATTTCACTATAGATGCGGTCGCAGTCCATGGCTCCCTTGTGGGCTGCCAGAACGCCCGGTGCCAGCTCCAGCGCGCCGGCCCCCAGCTTTACCTGCCAGCCCGGGTTCTGCTCCCGGATGATGTCCGAGAGCTGTCGAACCGTTACAGAGCGGCCCGTAGCGACGTTATAGGCCCGGTGCCGCAGCTGGGGGGCCTCAAGCAATGCAAGGACTCCATCCAGCGCATCGTCGATGTGGGTGAAATCGATGAGCTGGTCTCCGCCCCTGGGCATGTCACTTTTGACGCCTGCTGCGGCGTCCTCCAACCAGCTGTTCGGGACCCGGTTGCGGGGGAACCCGGGACCGAACACCCAGCACAGCCTGGCTGCTACGTAAGGCAGATCATGGTGGTCCGCGTAGTAGGTGCCCAGCTGTTCGACGGCAAGCTTGGAGATGCCGTAAGGGGAGATGGGTGCCCGGGTGGCATCTTCGGTGATTGGGTTCTGGGTGAAGTGTCCGTAGACCTCCTCGGAGGAGAGGTCTACCAGGCGACGTACGCTGCCGGTCTCTACGATGGCGTCGAATACCGCCAGCGCACCGTTGATGTTGATTCGCACGGCATGGGAGGGGCCGACCGCGCTTGCGGCGACACCTACGACGGCCGCGGCGTGGACAACTTCCGTGACTTGGTTTTGGCGGATGATAGTGGCGATTGCGGCCGAGTCCGTCACGTCGCCTTCGGCGATGGTTACCAGATGGGCCAGTTCAGGTCCGGCGACTTCGTCAGCGGTCCTGACGGACTTGTCAAAGGCAACTACTTTCTTGCCCTGCCTTGTGAGGGCCTTGACGATATGGCTGCCGATGAATCCGCAGCCGCCGGTGATCAGTACAGTCATCGTGTGGTCCTTGCTTTCGTGGAATGTACGGGTCCTGCGACCGGCTCCCCTTCCTCACCGAGGTCACGGCGTACGGTCTCCCTGGCCAGAAGCACTGCGACGAATGTGATGGTGCCGGCGGCGATGAGGTAGATGGATACCGGCCATGAGGCGCCGGCAGTAGCCGCGACCAGGGCAGCGGCGAGGAACGGGGCCGGCCCTCCGCCGAAGACAATCGACAGGTTGTAACCGAGGGAAGCTCCGGTGGTGCGGATGCGTGTGGGGAACAGTTCTGCGTAGAAGGATGCTGCGACAGCCCACATTGCTCCGTGTCCCAGGACGAAGGCAAGGATGATGCCCAGCCACAGGAGGGGAGTAGATCCCGTGTTCACGAGCCAGAAGAACGGGAAGGCGAAGACGATCCAGAAGAGGGCTCCCATCATGTACACCTTACGGCGGCCGACCTTGTCCGAGAGTGCGCCGAAGATCGGGACAACGATCACTTCAAGGGCTGCGGCGACGGTGATGGCGGTGAGAATCATGGATGCCGAGTAGCCCATGTTCTTGCCGTAGCTGACAATGAAGGTGCCGGCGATGTAGAAGCCGATGTCGGGGGCGAAACGGGCGCCCATGGCAACGAGCAGGCTGCGCCAGGACGTGCGGAACACTTCTACCACCGGTATTTTGCGTTCGGCGGAGTCCTCCAGCTTGAGTTCTTTCTTTGCCCGTTCGAATTCGGGGGATTCAAGGATGTTCAAGCGAATGTACAGGCCGATAGCGACGAGGGCGAGGCTGGAGAGGAATGGAATCCGCCATCCCCAGGCAATGAGCTGGTCTTCGGGCAACTGGGTGATGAGGGCGAACATGCCGGTGGCCAGGAGCAGGCCGGCAGGGGAGCCGATCTGGACGATGCTGCCGACCAGGCCGCGTCGTTCCGGCCGGGAGAATTCTGTGGCTAGAACAGTTGCCCCGCCCCATTCACCGCCGACGGCGAAGCCTTGGCAAAGCCTGAGGACAACCAGGAGGATGGGCGCCCAGACCCCGATCTGATCGAAGGTTGGCAGCAGGCCCATGCCGAAGGTGGCGAAGCCCATGAGGAGCAGGGAGGCCACGAGCATCTTCTTGCGTCCGACCTTGTCAGCGAGGTGTCCGAAGACCACGGCGCCGAAGGGGCGGGCTACGAAGCCGACACCGAAAGTGGCGAAGGCGGTCAGTGTGCCGATGAGCGGGTCAACGTTGGGGAAGAAGACTTTGTTCAGCACTAGGGCAGCGGCCGTGCCGTAGATGAAATAGTCGTAGAACTCGACAGTAGTTCCGATGGCGCCGGCCATCGTGACCCTTCGGATCATTTTCGCGGTAGGCGCCGCGGATGCCTCTTGTGTATTCACAGGATCCTCACTTCATTGAGAGAAAAAATTGTTGGGGATGAATCAGGAGCTGGTGGGGGACAGGGAATGTTATGCGTCGGGCCAGCCGAAGGACGGTGTGGGGGCGGACAGCGGCGGCAATTCCCACGTGGCGGCCGAGGGAAGGCCGATGGAGTCGTCCACCCGGACGTCGATAACCACTGGTCGGTTCATGGCGATGGCGGTCTGCAGTGCCGAGGCCAGGTCGGAGGGGTGGGTGACCGTAATCCCTTCGCCTCCCATGGACCGGGACATGGCAGCGAAGTCGCTCTGGTGCGGCTCTCCGGTTGCGTCCATGCGGAAGGTGGTGGCCAGTTCGCGGTCTTTGCCGAAGTAGAGGCGCTGCTGGTCGCGGATTGACATGAAGCCCCCGTTGTTCCAGACAACCCAGACGGCGGGAATGTTGTACTGGACTGCTGTTGCGACGACGCTGGGCAGCATCATGAAGCCGCCATCGCCTACGACGGCGACCGCAGGGCGGTCCGGGGCAGCAAGGTGGGCGCCGATGACACCGCCGAGGCCGAAGCCCATGGAGGCAAATCCCCAGCTTTGCAGCAGGGTTTGCTTGGTGCCGGGCCGCCACTCCTGCACAATCCAGTTGTGGTGGACGCCAACGTCGCTGATCAGGATTCCGTCTGCAGGCAGCGCGCCGCGGAGTTCGTGAAGTACCCGCTCCGGGCGGATGGGAACAGCATCGGAGGTGCGGTTGGGTGCGATGTGGCTCTCCCAGCTTTCCCGCCAGACCTTGATGTCGTTGAGCCACTCCTGACGCGAGGTCGAGGTCTCGGAGAGGTCGAGGCCGGCCTGGAGCTCACGGATCAGCTGGCGGACTACCTCGCGCGGCGAGGCCGCGACACCTACCGTTGGCGGGAAGTTGCGCCCGATTTCGGTGGGATCAATGTGCACGTGTACGAGCTTGGTTTTCGGGAAGGAATAGGTGTAGCCGGGCAGCCAAGAGCTCGTTGAGCGGTCATCGAAACGGGTTCCGAGAGCGATGACGAGGTCGGCGTTGCGGGTAGCCCGGTTGGCCTGGTAGGTGCCGTTGCGTCCTGTGGCGCCAAGGGACAGTTCGTCATCTGCATGAATGGCAGACTTGCCCAAGGGCGTAGTCGCCACCGGGATGCTGGCCAGCCGGGCCAGCACCAGCAGGTCTTCGGTTGCCTCATCGAGCTCGACGCCGGACCCAGCGACGATCACGGGTCGGCGTGCTTCTGCCAGAAGTCTGGCAATTGCAGCGACGTGTTCCGCGGAGGCTCCTACGCGGGAGCTTCCGGTAGTGTCCCACAGAGCAGCATCTTCGACTTCGGTGGTGGTCTTTTCGACGAAAACGTCCAAGGGCACGTCCAGGTGGACCGGACCGGGGCGGCCGTTACGCATGGTGGCAAATGCCTGACGCATCATCAAGGGAAGTTGTTCGGGGCGGGTCGCCTGGTAGCTGCGCTTGACGTAGGGCCGCATGACGCTGGTGAAGTCCGCCTGGTAGTGGCGGCCGGTTTCCTGGAAGGGTCCCCGGTTGAACTGGCTGGTGGCCACATTGCCCGTGATGGCAAGAAAAGCGGAGTCATCCATCAGGGCTGAGCCGAGTGCAACAGGCATGTTGGCGGATCCCGGGCCACACGAGGTGAACGTGGCCAGGGGTTCGTGCTTGATGCGGTAGTAGGCATCCGCGATGAAGCCGGCAACCGATTCATGATGCACCGAGATGGTCTTGATTTCATCCTGGCGGTCGTAGAGTCCGTCCAGTAGTCCGAGGTCGCCGTGGCCGCACAGGCCAACGACATAGGGCACCTTTTCCCGGATTAGATGTTCGGTAATTATTTCTGCGCCGTTGCGTTCCACTCTGAGTTCCTTTGCGTAATGGGCAATCCCTTGCGTTATAGCCAACATAGGGTAGTGTGAGTCACATAGTCAAGCTCTTAAATGGATCGAAGGAGATCGAATGGAAACCGGAAGAACCGGGTTGCTGATCGACGGACAGTGGCAGGCCCCGTCCAACGTCGTTACCGTCTGGGACAAGTACACGCAGCAGGAAATCGCCAAGGTTGCTGTTGCCACCCCGGCAGATGTCGACCGCGCGATTACCGGAGCACAGGCAGCAAGCCGCACGGTTCTGCCGGCCGCCCGCCGGCAGGAGATTCTGCTCAAAGCAGCGGACCTCCTCGTGGCCGAGCAGGAAGAAATCGTCGCGCTGTACATCGCGGAAACGGGCTTCACCCGCACGGACGCTGTTAACGAACTCAAGCGCACCGCCGATCTATACCGGCTGTGCGCCGGCGAAGCGGTCCGTATCGCCGGCGAGGAAATCCCCGTGGCGGCCACTCCGGGCAGTGAAAACCGCATGGCCTTCACAACCAGGGTGCCCGTTGGGATCGTTGGTGCCATCGCACCCTTTAACGCTCCGCTTTCAACCGTTGCCCACAAGGTCGGACCGGCTCTGGCTGCCGGCAACGCCGTCGTCCTCAAGCCGGCTGAAGTGACACCCCTGTGTGCCATGGCGGTCGCGGACATCTTCCAGCGCGCCGGACTGCCGGCCGGATACCTTCAAGTAGTGTGCGGCTCGGGCCGGACGACGGGAGACGCCCTGGTGCGCGACAACCGCATCCGTTTCTTCACCTTCACGGGGTCGACGGCGGTTGGACGCATGATCAAGGCAAATTCCGGTATCGCCCGTGTCCATCTGGAGCTTGGGGCCAACAGCGCTTCGATCGTGGCCAACGACGCGGATCTCGACCTTGTCGCCCGGCTGGCAACCAAAGCCGGTTACCGCAAGGCAGGGCAGGTTTGTACAAGTGTTCAGCGCCTGCTTGTGGAGAAGGGCGTCTTCGACGAACTCACCGAAAAAATGCGCCGCAACGTTGGTGCGCTGCGTTTTGGTGACCCCCGTGCGCAGGGGACCGATGTAGGGCCGATGATCGCTGCGAAGGAAGCCGAACGTGCTGCGTCTTGGATTGCTGAAGCCCGACGCGGTAACGACAACGTCATGGGCGGCCAGCTGGACGGGTCCGTCCTTGAGCCCGCCCTCATTATCGATCCGCTCCCGGACATCCGTCTGCTCAACGAGGAAGCGTTTGCCCCTGTCGTCACCCTGGTCCCGGTTGATTCCGTGGACCAGGCGGTACAGCAAGTCAATGACGGTCAGTACGGGCTTCAGACGGGCCTGTTCACCCGGGACCTGGACCGGGCCTTCCATGCCGCCAAATCCCTCCAGGTGGGCGGGGTCATCATTAATGACACCTCCAGCTACCACGTCGACTCAATGCCCTACGGCGGCGTAAAGGACAGCGGCATCGGCGTTGAAGGACCCAAGTTTGCTGTACAGGACATGACCGACCCGAAGCTCATTGTCCTGAACCTGAACACACCCAAAGCCTCAAAGGAAGGTAACTGATGAGTACCGAAATCCAGGACGACGCCACCACTCCAGCGACTTCCCAGGAGCTTCTGCCCCTCAGCGGCTGCAGCTTTTCCTGGTTGCACCAGGCCCCATTGATCGATGCCCTGCGGGGGTTGGCTGAAAACGGATTGAGCACCTTCGAACTCACGACGGCTCCTCCGCACCTTTTCTCCCCGACCTTCAGCCCCTATGAACGCCACGAGCTCAAGCGCAATATGGCCGCCATGGGCGTACAGCCCATCTCTTTGAACCCCAGCTTCGTGGACCTGAATCTCATCAGCACCAATCCGCATATTCGTGAAGTCAGCGAACAGCAAATGCGTGCCGAGATCGAACTCGCCCACGACCTGGGAGCCAGTTTCGTCGTCCTTATTCCCGGCCGCCGACATGGACTGGCACCAGCTCCGGCGGAAGCCGTGCACTGGGTCCTCGACGATGCACTTGAACGGCTTGTCGGAAGGGCCGTGGAACTGGGCATCACGATTGCTCTGGAAAACAGCCCCTACGGCTTCCTTGGCTCCGGCGCAGAATTGCTTGAAATCGCCGATCGGATCGACTCACCCAACCTCGGAATCACCTACGATGTCGCCAACGCCCTCGCGTTGGAGGACCCTTCCGAAGGGTTGCGGCGGGTAGCGCGCCGCCTCCGCCTGGCGCACATCAGCGACACCTGGCACGATCACTGGGCCCATACCTCCGTGGGACGAGGGGACGTCAATTTTGCGGCCTTCGCCGCGACGCTTCGCGAAATCGGATTCACGGGCCCGACTGTCTACGAACTCGTCGACAACGAATCCCCCGACGGCAGGCTGGCAGCCGACATTGCTAACCTTGCTGCAGCCGGATGGTCGGCAGAAGTCGCGCCTACGCTGGAGGTCACCCGATGACACACGAGTCCCTGCGCCCGAGCGGCGTCGACGTTGTTGTCGCCGGATCCGGTGCGGCCGGCCTGGTTGCCGCCATAACCGCCGCCCACAGCGGCGCCAATGTCCTTGTCCTGGAAAGCGCTGATGAATTCGGCGGGACCACCGCCCTCTCCGGAGGACGTGTTTGGATCCCCGGTTACCGGTCAACAACTGACAACATCGAGACCGGACTTCAGTACATGCGGCAAATCTACAGCCCCAAGTATCCGGAAATGGTCGAAGCTTCCGCCCGCACGGCGCCCGAAATGGCTGACTTCGTCGAGGCGACAACCCCGCACCGTTGGGTCGCATGCCCGAATTACCCGGATTACCACACCGATCTCCCGGGCTCACGCGCCGGCGGACGCTGCTTTGACATGGTCCCGCTGGAAACCGATTCCCTTGTCCCCGAAGCCCGCCAAGTCCGCATTCCACCGGGATACACGCCCATTACCCATGAGGACTGGGAAAGCTGGAGGTACCCGTCCTACTACGACCAGGCACAAATCGAGGAACGGCGTAACCGTGACATCCGTACGGCCGGCGTCGCCTTGGCTACAGCACTCGTCGACGGCGCCGTGCGGGCAGGCGCTCAGCTGGTTTCCTCCGCCGCCCTCATCGGAGCACATGTGGATAAGGAAGGGGCAATCGAATCCGTAGATGTTCGGGTCGCAGGGGTCAACGGCATCGTCAGAATCCAGACCCGTGCTCTGGTCCTGGCCACCGGCGGCTACGACCAGGACCCGGATCTGAAGAACCAGCTGCTTCCGGAGCCATTGGCAGTGTCCGCCGCTGCACCGGAAAACACCGGAACCACGTTGAAGCTGGCCGGCAAACTAGGTGCCGCACTCGACAACACCGAAGAAGGCTGGTGGATGCCGATGGTGCAGGTGCCGGGGGAGACCCTCAAGGGAGCCGAGTACCCGCGCGGATTGGTCCGCGAACGGGGTGCGCCACGTCAGATCCTGGTGAACCGGCAGGGTCGCCGCTTCGTGGATGAGGCAAGTCCTTACAACGAGTTGGGCAAGGCGCTGCATAAGCGCGCACAGGACGGCACCTATCCCAACCGCGATGCGTTCCTGATTTTCGATGAGGTTTTCCGGCAGAAGTACGCCTTGCCCGGTCTTGCCCCCAGCGGCGAAGTGCCGTCGCATGTCACACAGGCCGAGTCGCTTGAGAAGCTTGCTTCGGCCGTCGGAATCGACGCGAACGGTCTGCAGGAAACGGTTACGCGCTGGAATGAGTCGTGCAAGAATGCCGTGGACCCTGACTTTGGCCGGGGCAGCAACGCCTATGACAGGTACTACGGTGACCCGGCACAACCCGAGGCCCCTAATTTTGGACCGATTGACCGTGCCCCCTACTACGCGGTCCGGATGCTGCCCGGGACTATTGGCTCCAAGGGCGGACCGGTCACCGACGTGAACGCCAACGTTCTCCGCCCCGATGGCACGGCAATCGCCGGCCTGTATGCTGCGGGCAACGCTGCCGCGTTCTGGACAGGCGATGGTTACCCGGGCCCTGGAGCCACTCTGGCAGTGGGTATGACGTTTGGATACCGGGCAGGGAAGGCCATCGCAAAACAAATGGCCTACCCTTCTATTAAGGCCTCTGTGGCCTTAAACGGCAGCTAGGGAGTAGCAAATGTCCGTGGACAGCGATATCAAGGGTCCCGAATCCACAACAAAGAACGCAGGCGACCGTCGAGTCGTGGGCTCGTTGTTGCACGGCCTGGAGATCCTACAAATGTTCAGCCGTGAACGGCGGATCATAGGGATCGGGGAAATGGCCTCCCAGCTGGGGCTGCACAAATCAAGCGCGTCCCGACTCGCGTCGACCTTGGCATATGCAGGTTTCCTGGAAGCGGACGTTTTGCCTGGTACGTACCGGGTAGGCAGCAAGATAGCGGCGCTGGGAACACTCGCCGAGCAGGACCTGGACATCGAACGCACCGTCCTCCCTTATCTCCGCTGGCTTACCTGGCGTACTGGCGAGACCGGTCACCTTGCCATCCTCGAGGGGGGCAATGCCAAGACGATTGCCATCACTGATGGCTGGCACACTGTGAGGATGCACTCATGGGTCGGAAAGTCGGCGCCGGCGTATGTCAGTTCAATGGGCAAGGCCTTGCTGGCAGGGCTGAACGCGGACGAGCTTCACAGCCTCTACCGAGACGAGGACTTCGTTCCGAAGACAGATCAGACGGTGAAGAACTACGGGGAGCTTGAAAAAGACCTAATGAAACTCCGCGGTCAGGGCTACGGCTTTGACAACGAGGAGCTCGAATACGGACTCCGCTGCATCTCAGCCCCCATTGTGGGTCCCGACAATACCGTTGTGGCAAGCATCAGTATTTCCGGCCCATCCCAGCGCATGACTCTGGAGCGGATCGCCCAAGTCGCGGCGCAGGTACGTTGGGCCGCCCGTGGTGCCAGCCTCGCACTTGGATCAGCAGGTACCCCATCCGGATGGAAGGCGGCCCCCGGATCGGCGCCCGAACCGTTGGCCTGGGTTGAAGAAATCCGCAGCCCCGAGCGCATCCCGGAGCCTCAGGAACCCATTTGGATCAGCGCGTAAGCCGACGGACGGACGAGTAGGAATAACCGGCTGAAACCCCGAAGGGTCTGCCCGAGCCGCCGTGGCCGGGCAGACCCTTCGCCGCGTCAGTGTTGCGGCAGTCAGGAGAGCCCCAAGGGTCCACAGCACCTGACAACACGGCATGCACGCGGTTATCGCGGCTACGA
Source organism: Arthrobacter sp. 1088 (assembly GCF_031455315.1). Classification (NCBI taxonomy): domain Bacteria; kingdom Bacillati; phylum Actinomycetota; class Actinomycetes; order Micrococcales; family Micrococcaceae; genus Arthrobacter; species Arthrobacter sp. 1088. The sequence goes on along the minus strand of NZ_JAVDSM010000017.1, from coordinate 5,638 downwards.
CCGTGAGCGGGAGCATCGCGTCTTGGCCGACGAAGTACTATCTGCAGGGGAGCGATCGTTTGGAACACGAATGGTTACGATTGTTGGCCGGAAACGCGCCGCTTGCCGACTTCGAAGATGCCGCCGAGCAAGGCGATGAACGGGGTGCTGAGCTCGCTTTGCGGATTCGCAGCCGTCTGCTGGAGGAGCAACGAAGCAAAGATGAGTTGCGCTCGGTCAATACGCTTGCAGCCGGCCTAACAGCGATTCGCCCAACACCCGATTTACTACGGGAACTTGTTCAGCAAGTCAGATCACTTCTTGCAGTAGATGTCGCGTATTTTTGTTTGCTGGAGGGCGATACCCTCTACACTCCTGCGGCTGCAGGAGCCATCGGAGATGAACTGACAAGCCGCCCGGCTCCGGCTGGGCACGGCATCGCAGGACGGATCTTCGAAAACCGGCATCCTTTCAGCACCCTCGACTACCTCGCCGACACCCGGATAAGCCACACGAGCGTCAGCGACCGGCAAATTCTTAGCGAAAACATCGTCTCCGTCCTTGGCGTACCACTGATCTTCGGCAACGATCTCTTGGGAGTGCTGTTCGCAGCTCACCGCAGCTCCCGACATTTTCAGAAGGCCGAAATCGAGCTCCTTACGTCGGTCGCGACACACGCCTCGATCGCCGTTCACAACGCTCGCCTCTATGAAGCGGGGGAACGGACAGCCAAGGAATTGGCATCGGCCCACTCGCAAGCTTTGGAGGCTGCGGAACGAGACCGCCGCATAGCCGAATTTCATGCTGGACTGGCCAGTATCGCGCTAGGAGGAGGGACAGTTTCAGAGCTCGCTGAAGCGCTGGCAGCAGCGCTGGACGCTCATGTGGTGATCCAGGACCCCGGCGAACGAAGTCCCGGGCCCGACCCAGCCCCAAATCCAAAAATACTACTTCGAGACCTCGCTGCCGGCGCGGAAACAATGGGCCGCTTGATTGCAAGAAAGGACGCCGGATTCTCTTCACAAGATGTCCGGTTACTCGAAGAAGGCCTCACCGTCCTCTCTCTTCTCCTTCTTTCCGACGCAGCCGTAGCCCGCGCCGAGAGCGCTGCAAAGACAGATTTTGTCCATGCTTTGTTGAGCCCCGACGTCAACGACCCTCAGTCCACGGAGCGGATGGCGCGCCGTCTCGGTTTGGACCTAACCCGACCTATCTCGGCCGGCTTCGCCATGAAACCTGAGAGCGGCAGGGCCGGCCAGGACGACGCAGCCCGCGTTGCCGCCGCCCTAGGCGGTATTTCCGTTGAGTACCTGGGCGGTTGGCTGTTGCTTTTTACAGAATCCAACACTGAGAAAGCTATTGCCCGCGCAAAGGCACTGCTGGGACCCGGATCTCCAACCAAACTGGCTCTCGCTCCCCCCGTCACAGGACGAACGGAACTCGTCAGGTCGGTTCGCAATGCGCGCCGGGCAGCACGGATCCTGGCAGTGTCCCGCACCGAACCTGCGGTCGAGGACTGCCGAAGACTAATGATCTACAGCTTCCTCTTTGACTCGGCCGCTAAAAGCGAATTTCACCACTACGTCTCTACCGTCCTCGGACCCCTCCTCGAGCATGACAACGACCATGGCAGCGACCTCGCCGGGACGCTGTTGACGTTCTTCCAATCCGGTCAGTCAAACGCTGCGACAGCCGAAAAGCTTCATATCCACCCCAACACCCTCTATCGCCGGATGGCCCGGATCGATACCTTGCTGGGTCCCGGTTGGAGGTCAGCTGATCGGTTGATTGAGCTGGCCATCGCCCTGCACGTGCGCAACCTGGACCGCGCCGTCCGTGGGAGCTGACATGGGTTAGTCCACGTATCCGTTCCAAATGACACCCAAGTACAGGGTGATGTCCCTACCCGAAGGCACCAATGTGTGGGCAATTCCCACCTTCTGCGGCTCATGCGCTGAACCATAAAGTCTTAGCCATGACGACGATCACACTCAATGAAGAGACCACCCGCAACGCAACCTCTGCCTCACCAATTGAAAACGTTCGGCGGGCCTTCCCTCAAAGTGAAGAGCGCACCGTTGAGCAGGAACGGCTGATTCGCAAACAGGAACTTGCCGCAACCTTCCGTCTGTTCGCTAAGTTCGGATTCTCCGAAGGCTTCGCAGGACACGTAACGGCACGGGATCCCGGCGACCCCAACAAGTTCTGGGTTAACCCGCTCGCCATGAGCTGGAGGCTTATCAAGGCCTCGGATCTCATTCTCGTCGACCACGAAGGCAACGTAGTCGAAGGAGACAAGCCGGTCAACGCTGCGGCCTTCGCCATCCATTCCAAAGTCCATGAAGTCCGCCCCGATGCTGTCGCTGCAGCACATACACACTCCGTATATGGAAAGGCCTTGGCCAGCCTGGGTATTCCGCTGGCCCCGATCACCCAGGATGCTTGCGCCTTCTATAATGACCATGGCCTTTACCGCGAGTACGGTGGGCCCGCTCTCGACGAAGAAGAGGGCAAGCGCATTGCGGCGTCACTGGGTGGGGGCAAGGCCTCCATCTTGGTCAACCACGGCCTGCTGACGGTCGGCCAAAGTGTCGCCGAGGCAGCTTGGTGGTTCATCACGATGGAACGTTCTTGCCAGGCACAACTGGCAGCTATGGCGGCCGGGACGCCACTTGAGATCGAGCCCGAGATCGCGCAAAAGACTTTCGAAGAAGTCGGAAATTCGGAAGTGGGGCGACTCAACTTCCGTCCCTTGTGGGACGCGATCATCGCCGAACAGCCCGACCTTCTCCAGTAACTACGAGAACCGGAAAATAATGATGAGTGGACTCACTAAGTCGGTACCCATCTCCGACGTGGGCCGGTCGGCCTACCGCAAGATATACAGACGCATCGTTCCGCTGATCATGGTCATGTACCTCCTCAGCTGGATGGACAGGGTCAACATCAGCTTCGCGGCGCTAAGCATGAACAATGACCTTGGGCTAACAGCCACGGCGTTCGGACTGGGCGCAGCTCTCTTCTTCGTCGGATACGTCCTCTGCGAGGTCCCGAGCAATGTCATCATGCAAAAGGTCGGCGCGCGGATCTGGCTTGCAAGGATCATGGTCACGTGGGGTCTGGTAGCCTCAGGGACGGCTTTCATCGTCGGTGAGCAGAGTTTCTACGTCGCCCGCATCCTTCTTGGTGTCGCCGAAGCCGGCTTCTTTCCCGGTGTCCTGCTCTACCTCACGTTGTGGGTCCCAAGCCAGATGCGGGGACGTATCACGGCCCTGTTCCTGATGTCCGCGCCGATCGCCACCGTTATAGGTGCTCCCTTGGCCTCGGCCGCTATGGTGGGCCTGAATGGCTTCCTGGGGCTGGCAGGCTGGCAATGGCTGTTTCTGGCCTTTGGTATCCCTACGGTGGTCGTGGGAATCGCGGCGTTTTGGCTCTTGCCCAGCACACCGGCCCTGGCGGGCTGGCTGAGCAATGAGGAACGTTCCTTCCTCGTTGACCAGCTGAATAGGGAGCGCCAAGAATCCATCGGGCACAAAGCAGCAGCCTCGGCGCTCTCTGCCTTGCGCAATCCCCGCATCATAGGCTTTGCCCTCGCTTTCATCGGCCTCTCTTGTGGCAGCTACATCCTCAGCTTTTTCCTGCCACAGGTTATCGACTCCTTCCAATCCCGGTACGGCGTCAAATTTTCGGTCATGGAGATCGGGCTGCTCACCGCTGTTCCTTTCGGTATTGCTGCCATCACCATGTTCTTTGTGGCACGGGACTCGGACCGGCGCCAAAAGCGCCTTCGATACGTGGTTGGCGGAGAACTCGTTGCTGCAGCAGCATTCGTATTGGCCACATTGGTGGACACGCCAGTACTGTCCATGGTGATGCTGTCGATTGCCGCAAGCGGAATCTATGTTGCAATTCCGCTCTACTGGGAGCTTCCGGGTCAGTATCTTTCGGCAACGACAGCCGGTGCAGGGCTGGCGCTCATCAATTCCACAGGTAACATCAGTGGCTTTGTCGGGCCATATGCAACCGGGGCGCTTAAGACTGCGACCGGATCGTTTGACAGCGGCTTGATCCTCGCCGCCGTCGCCCTCACGATCGCAGCAGTCGCGGTGAGCTTGGTTAGCAGGCGACCACGGAGACGGCTTAGCGAATCGCAGAGCGAGCAAGTGGAGTCTTCTTATACCGAGAGTCCCCAGGGCGTGTAGAGGAAACTGTTGAGCTACGGTGGCGGCACTGCTGAGGCGGGGCCGCCACCGTAATGTCTCAGCCAGACAGTACCTGGAGCAACAGTACGTAAGCCCCAGTGCCGATGCCCACGCTGAGCAGCGTACGCCGTCCGCCCAGCAGGTGCGTGGCCGCTGTTACAGCGACAGCGGCGAAGGCTGCAGTCGTCTGGGCGGGTTCTGCGTGAATGCTGCTTTGCAGAGTCGAGGCCATAAGGATCCCGAGGATACCCACGGGCATCCACGCGGCCAGCACCTTGACCACGGCCGATTCCTGCAGCCGGCCAAGGACCGCGAAAGGGACGGCCCTCAGACTCAAGGTGATAACAAAAACCACGGCGCACACGGCGAGTATGTAGCCCGCGTCAGGCATGTTCCGAGTCCTTCCGCGAGCAGGAGCACGGCCCTGCAGTTCGTCGGAGCAGCGCGTAACGGCACAGAAGCAGGGCCAGGAACAGCAGGAGCGCCGCAAAGAGGGATTGCCCGGGAAAAACGAGTACGGCCACGCCGAAGCTCGTTCCGGCAAGGAGGATTGAGGGGACCTGTTGGCGGTTTCGTGCAGCGTCCAGGGTGAGTGTGACGAACAGGGCGCAAAGCGCGAACTCCAGGCCGTGAATTGGGCCGGGCAGCAGGGACGCCACCATCACGCCCGTCAGGCCGCCACCGACCCAGTAGCTGTGGAACGCGAGCTGCATGGTCACTAAACGCCATGGCGTCCACGTATCTCTGGATGCCGCTGTCACGGCATAGGCCTCGTCAATGAGCGCATACACCGAGTAAGCCTTCGCCACCGCATGAACGGGTATTCACGAGCCGGGAATAGCCCCAACCTGCCGCACGACGGGACCCAACATTCGCGCAAAATAATAGAGGAAGAACAAATGATTCAAGCGTCCAGCACGATCCGCCGGGTTATCACGGCGGACGCCGCCCGGATTGACGATCTTCTGAGCTCGACTGTCGACAGAATCATCCCCGACGCCCTTGCGCTGAACCACGGCATCAGAGTGACCCGACTCGGACCAGGAGAATACACTGTCGAAACCACCGCGGATATTGCTTGCGGGTACACCGTCTATGAGGACTGTGTATGAGCACCGTTGATGACGACTGTGGTTTGGGGAATCCGTCGCACTCGCCGACCACAGTAGGTAGCAGTAACAGCAACCTAGATCGTGGAAACATGCATTAGATGCCGGAAACCTACAACGGCCAGGGATCCAAGGGCAAAGCCAGCCTCAACCTGCGAGCACGACGCGTTGCAGCAAGGCGTGACTGACCTGCGGAAACGTCGGATTTACATGGGGCGGGAGTTATTGCAGCTACTTCCACTCCCGTACTTTAGACTGGCAGCGGGACGTGTTGACGTGGGACGAGTTAGGGCCTTGGCATTTCGCGCGTCTGCTGGTGCGATCGCATCTACACTTCGGTTATGGAAT
>NZ_JAVDSM010000016.1:0-104588 GCF_031455315.1 Arthrobacter sp. 1088 | reverse complement strand
CTCGGAGCAGACGGCTTCGGCTTCTCCGACACCCGCCAAGCCGCCCGCCGCTACTTCAAAAACGACACCCACTCCATCGTCGCCAAAACCCTCCAACTCCTCGCCGCCAAGGGTGAAGTCGAAGAAGGTGCCCTGGAAAAGGCGATCGATAAGTACCGGCTCCTGGATGTGAACGCCGGCACCACCGGCGGAGCAGGCGGCGACGCCTAAGAAGGAACCCGGAAAACCAGGGCACCAGTCCAGGTTGTACGAACTCAGGCAGTACCCGCGACGGCGGCTTCCATCGGAAGGTGGGGGCCGCCGTCGGGCGTTTAACAAAGGCTTTTCTGCGCTCAACATGACGTGACCAGCGACAACATAAGTTGTAGCCTTCGCACAAATGGAGCTTGCCCGTGATGCACCGTATGCTCGTTCCATGGCAGAGCCCAGCAAAATCACTACAAAGCGCAAAGCAGCAACCCAGGCATTGTCGCCGGAAAAGGCGGAGACCCTGCGGCAGCTCCGTGCAAATGTGGGGCAATTGTCCACCAGCACCATGCGGCAGCTTGAGAAATCGCTGCCTTGGTACAGTCGACTGAGCTCTGATGAACGCTCCGCTTTGGGGCTCGTGGCCCAAAATGGCATTGCCGCTTTCGTGACCTGGTACGAGCGCCCCAGTTCGCCGTCGTGGATCCTGACCGACGTCTTCGGCAATGCACCCACGGAACTGACCCGCTCCATCAGCCTGCAGAAGGCCCTGCAGTTGATCCGGATCGTAGTGGAGGTCGTCGAGGACCAGGTTCCTGTGATCGCTCCTGAATCGGACCAGCCTTCGCTCCGCGAGGCGGTGCTCCGCTACTCCCGTGAAGTGGCGTTCGCGGCCGCGGATGTCTACGCCCGCGCGGCGGAATCACGGGGATCCTGGGATACCCGGCTTGAGGCGCTGATTGTGGACGCAATCCTGCGGGGCGAGAACACAGATGCATTGCGGTCAAGGATCGCCGCCCTGGGTTGGAAGGCGCAGGAGCGCTTCACCGTCATGGTGGGCAACTCGCCATCGGAGCCCAGCGCCAGCTACGTCAGCGATTTACGCCGGACTGCCGGCCGTTTCGCAGAAGACGCGCTCGTAGGAATCCAGGGTGACCGCCTCATCCTCATCCTCGGCGGGGTCCAGGACCGCGATACGGCGTACTTGAAGCTCAGTGAACTGTTTGCGCCGGGCGCAGTCGTGTACGGGCCCGAGGCCGGCTCGTTACTGGAGGCCAGTACGTCGGCCCAGGCCGCCTTCGCCGGCCTTACCGCAGCCCGCGCCTGGCCCTCGGCGCCTCGACCTGTCGCAGCGGACGATCTCCTCCCGGAACGCGTTGTTTCCGGGGATGATGCGGCCCGGCGGTCCCTCATCAAGAATATTTACCGCCCGCTGCTGGCAGCCTCGAACGGCTTGGTGGAAACCTTGGGAACCTACCTCGAGCTGGGACATTCATTGGAGGCCACAGCGCGTGAATTGTTCGTCCATGCCAACACTGTGCGCTACCGTTTGAAGCGTGTCTGCGATGTGACTGGCTGGGATCCGCTCCTCCCAAGGGAAGCATTCGTACTTCAAACTGCCCTGGTGGTGGGCCGGCTTTCGGCCCAGCCCAAAGCCGCCCCCGAGCGTCACGCATCGCGTTCACAGAACTGAACCGTTGTAGACTTCCTACAAACTGACCCAGTGAGCTTGGTGTACGAAAACACCAGTGGATCACGTGGCAATTTGGAAAGCTGGATACGTGCTTGCAATCGTCTGCCCTGGACAGGGCTCCCAGACCCCTGGATTTTTGGCCCCTTGGCTGGAACTCCCCTCCGTCGAAGGCCAATTGGCCACCCTGAGCGAGATCGCAGGCATCGACCTCAAGGCCCACGGAACCACGTCCGATGAAGAAACCATCAAAGACACCGCAGTGGCCCAACCCCTGATCGTGGCCGCGGGCTTGGTGGCAGCCAGGTCTTTGTTCGACGTCGAACTCAACACACTTCCCGTTGTGCTTGCAGGGCACTCCGTCGGTGAAATCACGGCTTCAGCCCTTGCCGGCGTCCTCACTGAGAAGGAAGCCATGACTTTCGTCCGCGAGCGGGCCAACAGTATGGCTGCCGCAGCAGCGGTAACCCCCACGGGCATGAGTGCAGTGGTCGGTGGTGACCCCGCGGAGGTCCTCGCCGCCATCGAGGCGTCGGGCGCCACTCCCGCCAATGTGAACGGAGCCGGCCAGACAGTGGCCGCAGGAACGTTCGAGCAGCTCAAGGCCTTGGCTGACAACCCGCCGGCCAAGGCGCGCGTCATTCCGCTGAAGGTGGCCGGCGCCTTCCACACCTCGCACATGGCTCCCGCCGTCAGCGCGCTGGAAGCCCTCAAGCCTTCCTTGTCCCCGCAGGATCCGACAGTCCCCCTTCTGTCCAACTACGACGGCAAGGAAGTAACGGCGGGTACTGCCGCCGTCGACAGCATGATTGCACAAGTGTCCCGGCCCGTCCGGTGGGACCAGTGCATGGAGAACCTCTCCGCCCGCGGAGTCACCGGTGTGATCGAATTGGCTCCCGCCGGCACCCTTGCTGGTTTGGCCAAGCGTGGAATGCCCGGCGTCAAGACAGTTGCTGTCAAAACCCCGGACGATTTGTCTGCGGCGCTGGCACTTTTCGCTGAACTGGAGGGACAGGCGTGAGCACTCCCGTACTCAAGAAAGCTACGGTCAACGAGAACGCCCGCATCCTGGGCATCGGCGCATACCGTCCCGATGTCATCGTCACCAACGACGACGTCTGCCAGTGGATCGATTCCTCGGATGAATGGATCCGTCAGCGCACCGGCATCATCACCCGCCACCGCGCAGCTGCCGATGTCAGCGTCATTGACATGGCCGAAGGTGCCGCCCGCGAGGCCATCAAGCAGGCCGGGATCGAACCTTCCCAGCTGGGCGCAGTCATCGTCTCCACCGTGACGCACCCTTACGCAACACCGTCAGCCGCCGCTGCCCTTACGGAGCGTTTGGGCGCGACGCCGGCACCCGCCTTCGACATCTCCGCCGCCTGTGCAGGGTACTGCTACGGCGTTGCCCAGGCAGACGCGCTGGTGCGCTCCGGTTCTGCCGAATATGTTCTGGTGGTTGGCGCCGAGAAACTCTCGGATGTCATCGACAACCACGAACGCACCATCTCATTCCTGCTCGGCGACGGTGCCGGCGCAGTAGTGGTGGGCCCCTCCGACACTCCCGGCATCGGACCTTCAGTATGGGGCTCGGATGGCAGCAAGTGGGACGCGATCGGAATGACCCACTCTTTGGAAGACGTCAAGAAGCTGGGTGAATCCGCCCGCCACTCGGACGAAACAGATGACCTCGCAATCATCTCTGCAACGCAGGATGTTTGGCCTACGCTGCGTCAGGACGGCCAGACTGTTTTCCGGTGGGCCGTGTGGGAAATGGCCAAGGTGGCCCAGCAAGCGTTGGACGCTGCCGGGATCGAAGCCAGCGACCTCGCCGCGTTTGTTCCCCACCAGGCGAACATGCGCATCATCGATGAGATGGTGAAGAAGCTGAAGCTTCCCGAGACAGTCCTCATTGGCCGCGACATCGCCCAAGCCGGCAATACGTCAGCCGCTTCCATCCCGCTGGCCACGCACCGCCTGCTTCAGGAGAACCCTGGACTCAGCGGTGGATTGGCATTGCAGATCGGCTTCGGCGCTGGATTGGTATTCGGTGCCCAGGTAGTCGTCCTGCCATAGACCTGGACAGGCCCCGCGGCCTCCAGCCAACTGAATATGACTTACAAACCCAAACCGTAACCGCGGTTTGCCCCCTTTCCGGCATAGCCGGCACAACAAGAAAAGGAGCCAACAATGGCTAGCAACGAAGAAATCCTGGCCGGCCTGGCTGAAATCGTCAACGAAGAAACGGGTCTGGCTACCGAAGCCGTCGAGCTGGACAAGTCCTTCACCGAGGACCTGGACATCGACTCCATCTCCATGATGACCATCGTCGTGAACGCCGAAGAGAAGTTCGGCGTACGCATCCCGGACGAAGAGGTCAAGAACCTCAAGACCGTCGGGGACGCCGTCAGCTTCATCGCAAACGCCCAGGCCTAAGCCTGGTACCTGCTGTGCCGGGCCAGGGTGGTTGACCCTGTGCCCGGCACAGCCGCAGTAACGCCCAAAGTTTTTCCTGCCGTCCCCTGCAAAAACCGCAGACGGGATGGCTGATCCGACAGAGAGTGATCGCATGGCACGCAAAGTAGTCATAACCGGTCTGGGGGCCACCACTCCCATCGGCGGCGACGTCCCCACAATGTGGCAGAACGCGCTGAAAGGGGTCTCAGGTGCCCGCACGCTCGAAGACGAGTGGGTGGCCAAGTACGACCTCCCCGTCCACTTTGCTGCCCGGTGCTCGACGCCGGCCCTGGAAGTCCTGAGCCGGGTGGAAGCCAAGCGCATGGACCCATCCACGCAGTTTGGTGTCATCGCTGCCCGGGAGGCATGGGCCGACGCTGGCATCGAGGACATCGACCACGACCGCCTGGCGGTGGCCTTTGCCACGGGTATCGGCGGCGTATGGACGCTCCTTGATGCATGGGACACCCTCAGGGACAAGGGTCCCCGTAGGGTCCTGCCAATGACCGTTCCCATGCTTATGCCCAACGGCGTAGCCGCTGCCGTCAGCCTTGACCTCGGCGCCCGCGCCGGAGCCCACACTCCAGTTTCTGCTTGCGCATCCGGTACCGAGGCCCTGCACCTTGGCTTGGACCTGATCCGCTCGGGCAAGGCCGATGTGGTCATGTGCGGTGGGGCGGAAGCCGCGATTCACCCCATGCCCTTGGCGGCTTTCTCGTCCATGCAGGCACTCTCACGCCGCAATGACGATCCTGAGCGCGCCTCCCGTCCGTACGACGTCGACCGTGACGGCTTTGTCATGGGTGAGGGTGCCGGTGCCCTGGTACTTGAAGCAGAAGAGCACGCGATCGCCCGCGGCGCCCGCATCTATGCTGAGCTTGCCGGAACCTCGGTCACAGCTGACGCCTACCACATCACAGCTCCTGACCCCGAAGGTCTCGGCGCCACCCGCGCACTCAAGGCCGCAATGTTTGACGGCAGGATCCAGGCTGAAGACGTAGTCCACGTCAATGCCCACGCCACCTCCACACCGGTTGGCGACAAGCCCGAGTACACGGCCCTCCGTGCCGCCTTGGGGACCCACGTGGACAACGTGGCGGTCTCTGCCACCAAGTCCCAGATGGGGCACCTCCTGGGCGCCTCCGGGGCTGTAGAGGCTGTCCTCACTGTGCTGGCCGTCTATGAGCGCAAGGCACCCGTCACCATCAACCTTGAGAACCAGGATCCCGAGATCCCCCTCGACGTCGTAACCTCCGCCCGTGACCTGCCTTCGGGCGACATCGTCGCGCTGAGCAACTCGTTCGGATTTGGCGGACACAACGCTGTCATCGCCGTCCGCAACGTCTAGGAGCTGCGTCCGCCGGATGCCGTGAGGTGAATGGACGAGAAGGGCCCACCATCAGGTGGGCCCTTCTCTGTTGCTATGGGAATGTTGTGGCGGTCAGGCGTTGCTGCTACCCGACCTGGTGCAGCCACCGGACCGGGGCGCCCTCAGCGGCGTGGCGGAAGGGCTCCAGTTCCTCGTCCCAGGCTTCGCCGAGGGCCAACGACAACTCATGGTAAACGGCCGACGGATCTCCCGCTCCTGACTCATAGGCATAGCGGATGCGATCCTCACTGACCATGATGTTGCCGTGCACATCCGTGACAGCATGGAAGATCCCCAATTCCGGAGTGTGCGACCATCGGGCCCCGTCCACGCCTTGGCTGGGTTCTTCAGTCACTTCGTACCGCAGGTGTGCCCAGCCCCGAAGAGCAGACGCCAACTGGGCACCCGTGCCGGGCGCACCTGTCCAAGACAGTTCGGCACGGAACATTCCGGGCGCAGCTGGCTGAGGGGTCCACTCAAGATCGGTCCGCTTGTCCACGACCGATCCGATGGCCCACTCAACGTGCGGGCACAACGCCGTAGGGGCCGAGTGCACGAAAAGGACACCGCGGGTTGTTGCAACAGACATTCCATCCTCCATAGCTGTAGGTACGTCTTCCCCAACGACCTCTGCAGCGGATGTCTTTCTGTTGCTGCCCGGCCCTGTCATTCTTATGGACCCTGCAGGCTATTCAATTAGCTAAGACTCTTAGATTGTGACACGAAACGAACCCTCAACCCTAAATTGAAGGTTCGGCGGTGGTGCTTTCATTTTGCCGTACCCTTCCCTTTTCCGCCAGTGCGACTCTTTGGGCGTTATGTTCAGGCCCGGGGATGTGCCTGCTGGTAGCTCTTCCGAAGCCTGTCCACGGAAACGTGGGTGTATATCTGGGTAGTGGCGAGGCTACTGTGACCAAGAATTTCCTGCACGGCGCGAAGATCCGCCCCACCATCCAGCAGATGGGTCGCGGCACTATGCCTCAAGGCGTGGGGCCCCGTTGCAGCCGTGTCGCCAAGTGCCTCCAGCAGGACGGCTACAACCGCACGGACCTGGCGTGGGTCAACGCGGTTTCCTCTCACGCCCAGGAACAGAGCCGGCCCGCTCGTGGCAGTCACCAGCGCCGGGCGTCCCCGGCGAAGCCAGTCGTCGATGGTAAGGGCAGCTGGAACTCCGAAAGGAACGGTACGCTCCTTGTTTCCCTTGCCAATGACGCGGAGGGTCCGTCTATCCGGATCCATGTCATCGATGTCCAGCCCGGCAAGCTCCCCAACCCGCACGCCGGTTGCGTACAGCAACTCCACCATCGCTCGATCCCGGATGGCCAGAGGACCTCCATCCGCCGCGGCAGCGTCAAGGCTATCCACGACCCTGAGAATTTGCTGCTGCTGCAGGACTCCAGGCAACGATTTCACGCGTTTAGGAGCCTGCAGCCGAATGGCTGGATCCGTGGCGATGAGTTCCTCCCTCAAAGCCCACTTAGTGAACGACCTGGCCGTGGCAGCCCGGCGGGCGAGGGTGGACCGGGCCATGCCGGCTTCGCTTTGTGCGCCCAACCACCGGCGCAGAGAACCCAACTCCAATTCATCGAGATCGCGTATGCCCTCCTGGACCGCGAATCCGAGAAGGCTGTGCACATCTGCCAGATAGGCGCGGACAGTATGTGCCGACCTCGCGCGTTCACCGCGTAGGTAGCGTTCGAATCCCTCCGCTGCGCTCTTGAGCGATGCCGGCAATAATTCTGCGTCCACCCTTCCAACTTTGCCAGCAACATGGACCGTCGCTGCGTATCAACATGCTTCGCTACTTGTCCGCCCTACGCATTCTTGGTGCGCTTCCAAGCCCCCCGTTCCGAGGACGCGAGTCCCAGCAGTCCCAATCGCCCCAAGCCCGCGCGGACAGTGTCCGGGCTGAGGCCGGCAACTATTGTGAGTTTCTCCACGGAACTTGCCGATCGAAGCGGTAAGGCGTCCAGGAGAATCAGGTCTTCCAAGGACAGGCCATCATGAGGCGCGGCCGGCGAATCCTTCTCGGAGCCGATCACCTCACCGTTCCGACCGGCCAATTCAGCGATTTCTCCAACGTCCGTCACACAGATCGCCCCGCCATCGCGGAGCAGCCTGTGGCACCCAGCCGAATTCGCGCTGTGAATGGATCCCGGGACAGTTGCCACTACCCGTCCTATGCTCTCGGCGTGATGGGCCGTGTTCAGTGCGCCTGAGCGCCATCGTGCTTCCACCACCACCGTGACAGCCGCCAGTGCGGCGATGAGGCGGTTTCGCTGCAGGAACCGGTACCTCGTAGGGGCAGATCCGGGTGGCACCTCGGAAATCACCGCTCCTTGGTTGGCCACAGCACGAAGCAGATCCTCGTTTCCGGAGGGATAGAAGCGGTCCACTCCCCCAGCCATGACTGCAATGGTCGGTACGTTTGCGACCCCGCCACGGAGGGCCCCACGGTGGGCGTGGGCGTCAATGCCATAGGCTCCACCGGAAACTACGCAGTATCCACGTTGGGCCAAGCCGTAGGCAAGGTCCCCCGTCACAGATGCTCCGTAGCTCGTGCTATCCCTGGACCCCACCAGCGCGATGGTCTGCCGGGTTGATGGAAGGGGTTGCTCGTGTCCGCGCCACCACAGGCACAAAGGCTCCTGAAGGCCGAGGTCCGACAATTGCCCTGGCCATAGCTCGTCGCCGGGAACGATCAGGCGGCCACCGAGCCTCTTCATCGTCTCCAGGTCACGGTCCGGTGCAAGGTCCGGAACACGTGGAGCCCACCGTCGCTTGCTGGCCGTGAGCCCCGGCCAGGAAGCCGGGCCTCCGCTTTCGGTCAGTAAGGTGGAAATTTCCTGTTCCAGGCGTGGGCCGACAGCGAGTTCGCCGGTCGCGATACCCAGCGCGTCAACAGCTCCAACAGCATGAACCAAGGCGAGCCCCACGGAATCCTGTGGTTCCATCAGACGCGCCAGTGCTGCCCGTGCAAGCCTTTCCTTTTCCTGTTTCCCCAACACGACTGCGCTTGTGCGTTCCGTTGCCAGTTCGTCCTTCGTCACGTTGTCCTTCATGTCGTCGCCGTTGCTTGCCGGAGGCCGAGAGCTTGTCCGATGTGGTCTGCAGTGGGAACCCTGCTATGGTCCAGGTCTGCCAGCGTCCACGCCAAGCGAAGGACGCGGTCGTATCCCCGGGCAGTGAGAATGCCTCGCTCCAAGGCCGTGTCCAGGATGCGGGTGGTGCCCTGTGCCAGCCTCAGTTCCCCACGAAGGGTGCGTCCCGGTACTTGGGAATTGGTCTCAATGCCGAACGCCCCCAGGCGCTCGGCCTGCCTCAGCCTCGCAGCCAGTACCCGTCCTGCAACGGCGTCCGTTCGCTCTTCGGTACCTGCTTGTCCAAAATCGGCAAGGGACACGCGTTCCACTTGGAGTTGTATGTCGACGCGGTCCAGGAGAGGACCAGATATTCGGCCGAAGTACCGCCGCCGCATTATTGCGGTGCAGGTACAGTCCATCCCCTTGCCCGAGGCTTTGCCGCAGGGGCAAGGATTGGCTGCCAGTACCAGTTGAAACCGGGCGGGGTAAGCTGCCGTTCCCGCCGAACGGTGAATGACCAGCTCGCCGCTCTCCAAGGGTTGCCGCAGGGCATCCAGGACGCGTCGTTCATACTCGGGAGCCTCGTCCAGGAAGAGGACCCCACGGTGTGCCCTCGAGGCAGCGCCCGGACGGGGAAGCCCCGAGCCTCCGCCGATGATGGCAGCTGAAGTAGCACTGTGGTGGGGATTCTCAAACGGCGGCCTCCGGAGCAATGTTCCGGTTGATGAGCGGACCGCCGCCAGGGAGTGGATGGCAGTAACCTCCATTGCCGCCTTGTCCGCCAGGTCCGGCAAGAGTCCTGGCAAACGCTCTGCGAGCATCGTCTTACCGGCACCCGGTGGACCGGTCAGGAGCATATGGTGGCTACCTGCCGCTGCGACTTCCAGGGCGCGCCGGGCCTCCGATTGCCCCGAAACGTCGGAAAGATCGGGCACGATGCCCTCTGCGTCATCATTTTCATCCCCGGGATCAGCACCGGGCGGGTCGTAGTCCAGGGCGAGTTCTTTGGGGTCCGCACCGAAGTCGTACGCCAGCCGGGCAAGAGTCCGGTATCCCGTGACGCGAGCCCCCGGCACCAATGTTGCCTCCGCGACGTTTGCTTCTGCTACGACAATCTCCGGATACCCCGCCTGGACGGCAGCCATCACGGCCGGGAGGATGCCCCTCACCGGCCGAAGCCGGCCGTCCAAACCGAGCTCGGCAATGAAGACTGTTCCATCGATCGAACGAATGTCCTCCGCAGCACGGAGAACAGCCATGGTGATGGCGAGGTCAAAGCCCGAACCACGTTTGGGCAAGGATGCTGGAATGAGATTGGCGGTGATCTTCCTCCGGCTCAGAGGAATTCCCGAGTTCTGTGCCGCGGAGCGTATTCGTTCTTTGGCTTCGTTTAATGCGGCATCCGGGAGGCCCAGGATCACGAAAGCGGGAAGCGTCTGGCCGATGTCGGCTTCTACCTCGACGATGTAGCCGTTGAGGCCAACGAGGGCAATGCAGTAGCTGCGTCCGACCCCCATCAGCCAACACCCCTCAGGTGTTCCAGCTGGGGGTCTCCAATGCCGTCATGGATGACCGACACCACGTCCACACGTCTTTGCGGAGCATTCAGTTCATGCTCCCGGCACCACGATGACGCGAGCCGGTGCAGGCGTGCCAGCTTGGCTGGACCCACGGCTTCAAACGGATGTCCGTAATCCAGGCTGCTGCGGGTCTTTACCTCCGCGACCACCAGGGTGTCGCCCTCCAACGCCACGATGTCGATTTCACCGTCGGCGCACCGCCAATTTCGATCGACAATCCGCATGCCCTGGCCTTCCAGGAATCCTGCGGCCAAAGCCTCGCCGTTACGGCCAAGAATGTCTTTTGCCCTCATGAGCACCACCTCCGCTACCCAGCTTTCACGCTGGCAGCGGTCGGTGACAGACAGTCCCGGCGCTATGTGGGTAAACCCGTCACATCACCGTCTTGTGGAGGAAGAGTTATGCGGAAGCGGGGCTAATTCCCGAGATCGCCCAGATCTCCCAGGCCGCCATCCTTGGGCAACGCAAGGTCTTCATTGCGTGGAAGTTCCTCGACGTTGACGTCCTTGAACGTTATTACCCGGACATTTTTCACGAAGCGGGCTGAACGATAAACATCCCAAACCCACGCATCCTGCAGGGTTAGATCGAAATAGACTTCGCCGTCTGCGCTGCGGGCTTGCAAATCAACATGGTTGGCCAGGTAGAAACGCCGCTCAGTTTCGACAACGTAGCTGAACAAACCGACAACGTCCCGGTATTCACGGTAGAGCTGCAGCTCCATGTCGGTTTCATAGTTCTCAAGGTCCTCGGCGCTCATAGTTCCATCTTGCACCATCTGCCGCGCACCGGACGCCATCAGCAGGACACACGCTGCCAAGCAAGCAGTCAGACAACGTCCGGCCCGGTGAGGTTCCAGCTTGTCCGGTGATAGGCACTGGGACCCTGCAGCCTGATCACTTCGCGATGGGCTGCGGTGGCGTAACCCTTGTTTTCGTTCCAGCCGTACGCCGGTACTTCAGAGTGGAGATCAACCATGATCCGATCGCGAGCTACTTTTGCCAAAACACTGGCAGCAGCCACGCTGAGACAGCTCATGTCTGCCTTTACCTTCGTGTGGACCGGAGCTTCACACCAGGGTCCTGTGGGTGCGGTGTCGAACAGTGAAGCTTGAACTTCCGGAGAAAGCCAGTTGTGGCTGCCGTCCAACAACACGACGTCGGGCGTGATGCCACCGGCCAGAATCTCACACCACGCCCGCGTTCCCGCCAGGCGCAGGGCAGCTATGATACCCACCTCATCGATTTCGCGGGCGGACGCATGTCCAACTGCGGACGCTACAGCCCAGTCCCGGACCAAAGGCTCCAACCTGTCGCGATCCTCGGGCTTGAGCAATTTGCTGTCCCTGACATCGGCCAGAAGGGCGTGGTCCTGAAGATTGACCACTGCGATTCCCACACTCACGGGGCCAGCCAGGGCTCCCCTGCCAACCTCGTCCACACCTGCCAGCAGTCGAACCCGGGGAGACAGGAAGGAACGCTCGACGTCCAGGGTTGGAACGTCGGTCGGTGTCTTGGTTTTCAGCCGGGTGCTTCCCATGGCCGTTACTTTCCTGACGTGGCCGCGGGAACGTTCTTGAAGACATCCGGGTAATTGTCCAGCACCGTCCACCGGTTGACGGGCCAGGCGATGACCGTGGCCTTGCCTTCAACGTCCTCGATATTAATGAAACCACCATTGACTTCCTGGTGCGCCCGGGAATCGGCCGAGTGGTTGCGGTTGTCTCCCATCACCCAGACTTTGCCCTCTGGAACGACGATGTCAAACGGGTTGGGCTGGGGCACTTCCGCGGGATTGATGTATGTTTCGTCCACTGGCTTGCCATTGATGCTGACCCGACCCTGCGCGTCACAGCAGGAAACATGATCGCCCGGAAGCCCAATCACGCGCTTGACCAGGTGCTGCTCATTGTCGTCGGCTGCCAACCCGACGAATTCCAAAGTGTCGCCTACCCAATCAAGGGGTCCCGCCGGTTTCTTGAGAACTGCGGGCAGCCAACCTTGCGAATCCTTGAAAACCACGACGTCGCCCCGTTCCAAGGCGAAGGGCTCCGGCACCAGCAGATTGATGAAGATGCGGTCATTCACGTCCAAGGTGCTTTCCATGGATTCAGAAGGAATGTAGAACGCCCGGAAAAGGAAGGTCTTGATAAGGAAGGAGAGCACTACGGCAATGGCCACGACCGTGACGATTTCCTTCAGCCATCCAAGGACAGGGTTCCTGTGGGGCTTTTCGCCCTCTTCGGATTTGTTGCCGGTATCGTCAGTAGCGTCAGCGACCGGGCTGGGCTCAGCCACTCCGGCCACGCCAGCCGTTCCGTCCGAGAGCCGCGCGTCGTCGTCGTGCCGCTCGGGATTCTCGGGAACTTTGTCCGGCATTTATTGTCCGTTCTTTGATGGTTCGGCCTGCGCGGAGCGAGGCACCTCTGCAAATCTATCAAGGGGCCAGATAATCTGGACCGGTCTGCCGATCACCCGGTCAAGCGGGACCATTCCCCCACCGGGCGCTCCCAGCAGTCCGCGGGAATCAGCAGAGCGGGATCGGTGGTCGCCCATCAGCCAGAGCCGGCCCTCGGGGACTACGACGTCGAACTTCTGTTTGCTGGGTTCGTCTCCGGGATAAACATAGGGTTCCTCAAGTACCTGACCGTTCACTGTGAGGCGGCCGTCGGGGGAGCAGCACTGAACGTGGTCACCCGGAACCCCAATAACCCGCTTCACATATGTGGTGTCGCTTCCCGTGAGCCCGAACCACTGGCTTGCTGCAGCAGCCGCATCAACAAGGGGACCCTTACCGCTGCTGAGCGGGGCGAACGACCCACGCCCATCAAAGACAACCACGTCTCCACGCTGGATGGGCCCGGCGGTGAACGCCGTCCGCGAAACCAGGATCCTGTCCCCCGTGCCCAGCAACGGCTCCATGGACTCGGAAGGAATGTAGTAGACGTCGATCCACAAAGAGCGGACCAGGCCACTGATTGCGACGGCAAGGACCAATGCCAGCAAAACAAAACGCCAGCCCTGTTTCCGGGGCTGGCGTTCTGATGTGTCCATGACTCGTATCCCTGTTGCGTTGCGGATTGCTCCGGAACAAACCGGGCACGGATCCTGGACCCGTTGCGTAAGTCGTGGACTTACTTCGCGAAGTCGCGCTTTTCCTTGATCTTCGCAGCCTTACCGCGCAGTGCGCGCATGTAGTAAAGCTTGGCACGACGGACGTCACCCTTGGTGACGACCTCGATCTTGTCGATGATCGGGGAGTGTACCGGGAAGGTACGCTCTACGCCGACGCCGAAGGAAACCTTGCGCACGGTGAAGGTTTCACGAACGCCGTCACCCTGGCGGCCCAGGACGAAGCCCTGGAATACCTGGACACGGGAGTTCTTGCCTTCGATGATGTTGACGTGAACCTTGAGGGTGTCACCCGCGCGGAACTCGGGAACATCGTTACGCAGCGAGGCTGCATCTACGCTATCGAGGATATGCATTAATCCACTCCTGGTGAACGCCACAGGTCATCCACTTTGGGTTACGGCGGACAAGCCCGCGGCACAAAGCCAACCGGAAATCTCCGCCGAAGTTTCTTAGTGTCCGATTCCGCCACTGATTGGCGGCACCGGGTTGTCCGGCTGTTGGCTTCGCTCCCCCTGTGGCAGGTGCTGGCCCAGCAGACACAAGGGTTAATTCTGCCACACGCCCCGGCATCGGGCCAACTATGCTGACTCGCAATGCCCGGGGGCGGGCAGCGGGTCCGCTATGTCGCACTGCTTTCCGTGCGGCGGCGCAGGCGACCATCCACGACGTCGTAACCCAGGTCCGCGAGTGCGTTGCGGTCCGCACGACTCAACTGACCGGCGTCGAAGTGGTCAAGGAGGTCCGGACGGCGCTCGGCAGTGCGACGGAACTGTTCGTGACGCCGCCACTGCGCGATTTTTCCGTGATTGCCGCTGAGCAGGACCGGAGGCACTTCGTGGTCCCGCCATGAGGACGGCTTGGTATACACCGGATACTCCAGCAGGCCGTCCGAGTGGGATTCTTCAACGAGCGATTCGGGATTGCCCACCACGCCTGGAAGCAAACGACCGATGGCTTCCACCATGGCCAGGACAGCAACTTCGCCGCCATTGAGTACGTAGTCGCCAAGGCTGACAGGCCGCACCGTGAAGTGCTCGTGGGCCCAGTCGATGACGCGCTCGTCAATTCCCTCGTACCGCCCGCAGGCAAAGACCAACTGTTCCTCTTCGGCGAGCTCATAGGCAAGGGCCTGGGTGAACCTCTCCCCTGCCGGCGAAGGCACGATCAGCACAGGCTTGGTGCCCTCACGAACCGCGGCGACCGACTCGAGCGCCTGCGCCCACGGCTCGGGCTTCATCACCATGCCGGCGCCGCCCCCGTAAGGAGTGTCGTCCACGGTCCGGTGCTTGTCAGTGGTGAACGTCCGGAGGTCGTGGACGTTAAGTTCCAGGAGCCCATCCTGGCGTGCCTTGCCTATCAGCGAAAGTTCAAGCGGGGCAAGGTACTCAGGGAAGATGCTGACGACATCGATCCTCATTCAGGCATCATCCCCGGCGCCGTCCCTGGACTCCCCGGCCGTGTCATCGTTGATTTCGAAGAGACCAGCAGGCGGTGTGATGAGAATGAAGCCGTCCTCGATGTTGACCTCAGGCACGATCTCATCGACGAAGGGAACCAGGATTTCCTTCCCTTCCTCCGTCTTAATGGTCAACAGGTCCTGGACCGGCAGTGTGGTCAGAGCGGCAACTTTGCCCACAACCTGTGAGCCAACCCGCGCCTCCAACCCTACGAGTTCGTGCTCATACCAGCCTTCGTCGTCTTCGTCATCGAGTTCTTCGGTTTCGATGAAAAGCTTCGCACCACGGATGGCCTCGGCGGCGTTGCGATCTGCAATCTCTTCGAAGCCCAGCAGGAGGATGTCTTTGTTCCATCTGGCGCTTCGGATGGTCAGCGGGCCCGCAGAGGCCGGCTCGACGACGAATTCGGTTCCAGCGACGAAGCGCTCGGAGGGGGCGTCGGTGAGCACTTGCACCGTCACCTCGCCGCGTATGCCATGGGGTTTGCCGATCCGGGCCACCTGGAGCTGCATGGGTTCCTCTGAATTCTCGTTGTGCCCGCGCTGCCGGGCAGCAGCGGAAGTGAAATGATCGATAAAGCAATCCGGCCCCTCCACCATATTCGGTGAAGGGGCCGGATCTAAGACAAGTATTGCTGAGCGCGTTACCGGCGACGATCGGTGTCGACGACGTCGACCCTGACCTGCTCGCCACCTGCCAAGGCTGCAACCACAGTGCGCAATGCGCGTGCGGTACGTCCCTGACGGCCGATCACCCGTCCGAGGTCCTCCTGGTGAACACGCACCTCAAGGGATTCCCCGCGGCGGTTGTTCCTGGCACTGACCTTGACATCCTCAGGGCTGTCAACGATCCCACGGACCAAGTGCTCGAGCGCTTCTGCCAGCAATTTACTCAGCCTCGGTGGTCTCTGCTTCAGCCTCAGCCGGAGCTTCGGCTTCGTCCTTCTTGGCCTTCTTGGTGATGGCTTCCGGAATGATGACGGAACCCTTCTCCGGGGCTACGAAGGCTTCCTTCGGAGCTTTGGTCTTCAGGGTGCCTTCCTGGCCCGGCAGGCCCTTGAACTTCTGCCAGTCACCGGTGATCTTAAGGATCGCGGCAACCTGCTCGGTCGGCTGGGCGCCAACGGAAAGCCAGTACTGGGCGCGCTCGGAAGCGACCTCGATGTACGACGGCTCTTCGGTGGGGTGGTACTTGCCGATTTCTTCAATGGCACGGCCATCGCGCTTGGCGCGGGCATCCATGACGACAATGCGGTAGTACGGTGCGCGCATCTTACCGAAGCGCTTAAGGCGAATCTTTACGGCCACTTTTGTGGTCACTCCTGTTTCTGAAACGGGGTTGAACCCGACGTTCTGCACCCGTGGGGCGGGCCATACTTGGGGGTTCGAAAGGACAAGATTTGGGCACGGAGAGAGGGGCCGTGCCAATCAAGTACCTGACCATTGTGCCAGATGCGGGAAGTAATTACGACTTTCGCCACTCCCGGCCCCAACGGTCAGACAGACCAGACGTAGAGCCCTGACCGCTCCGCTTTTTCCACGTCAGTAGCCAGGGAGGCCAACTGCTGCACGTACTGACGCGATTCGTCCGCGCCAAAAGGCATGTCTTCCTGCGCTGCCCACGCAGCAGCGACGTCGTCAAGAACGTTCCCGTCGCCTTCGCTTTCGTACGTCAGCAGCTCGGCAAGCGCCCTCACCATCGCCTCTGGAACGCCAAGGAGTGCGTCGCTGGTGACGTCCACCAACGCCAGTTCGTAGTCTGCGCCGGCAGCATGAACGGCTTTGCCGGCAAGGTCACCCAGTTGCTCGACCTCAAAGTCGGTGATGCCATCAATCCTGACGGCGGGGCCGGTAACGTCGGCGCCCCGGTCCAGGGCAGCCGCCCTCTTGAGGGCTTCATCGTGGGTGGCTACAAAAATTTCGGCAAAGCCCATGGAGAGTGCTCTCATTCGTTCGTGCTGACGGGGCGGCGGCAAGGGCCCAGGGGACGAATACCGTCAAGACCCAGCCTAGTGCAGTCCCGGCCCATGCCCTCGAAAAGGCAGTGGGAGGTTGCTTAGCGAACTGCCACGCGCAGCTTGTTGCGCCAGGGGTCTTCGAACTGCAACGCCAGGCCCGTATGGTGGTTCGCCACGGACGCAACTTTCAGCCGGTCAGCCAGTGCGGCGACATCCTCGGCAGATGGAAGCTCGATCAGGACTTCGCCCAGGCCCAGCGTATCCCTGCGGGGCCCGGCCCCACGGCTGTTCCATACGTTCATCGCCATATGGTGGTGGTAGCCGCCCGCAGAAACAAACAACGCCTGCCCATGCCAGCCCGCTGTCCTCTCAAAACCCAGCGTGTCCACATAAAAATCCTGGGCGGTCTGCACGTCACCTACCTGAAGGTGCACGTGCCCGACGCCGGCAGCGGCTTCCCGCTGGCCAGTCACGGCAGCCTCGCTCAAGTGCTGCTGGAGGAAACGCTGCGGCGGCAAGGCAACATTGTCCATCACCACATTCTTGCCATCCCACTGCCAGACATCGCGCGGCTTGTCGTAGTAGAGCTCGATGCCGTTGCCTTCCGGATCGGTGAAGTAGAACGCTTCACTCACCAAATGGTCGGCGCTGCCTACAAAGGCGCGCGGTTCGTACTGTGCCGCCGTGGCGATGGTGGCTGCCAGGGAAGGCTGGTCCTGGAACAGGATGGCGGTATGGAAAAGCCCCGCTTCCCCACGGCCTGGAATCTGCAGGCCGGCCGCGGGAGCGAGGTGGACTACAGGCTTGCCCAGTCGTCCCAGGTACAGCCCGCCATCCTGCTCGGCCACGATCTCCAAGCCCAAGGCCCGCTGATAGTAGTCACTCATGACCTTCATATCGCCGACCTTGAGCATAACCGTGCCCATGGTGAGTTCGGCAGGAAGGAGATCCTGGTTGGATGTCGTCGTCATGTGAAGCTCCCGGTTCATAGGTGGCCGCCCTTCGGCACGTCCTACCTATCTAAATTACTTGAAGCTTCAATTTATTCCTAGTAGACCACTTTCCCGCGAAGGACTACATGGTTCAGGCTTGCCACAGTTGCGAGGTTCTCCCTGGGATCATCCCGGCACAGCACGACGTCGGCACTTGCCCCTTCGCTGATGGCCTCGGCTCCCAGCCACTCCCGTGCGCCCCACGTGGCGGCGTCCAGTACGGCAGTGGCTGGCAGGCCGGCGTCGTAAAGTTCCTGCATTTCATCAGCGATCCTGCCGTGCTTGATCACACTCCCTGCATCCGTTCCCGCGTAGATGCGAACACCGGCTTCAAAGGCCTCGAGCACCCGTTCACGTCGTCGCTCCCAGAGCCGGGTCATGTGCTCGGCGTAGACCGGAAACTTAGGTGCGGCCTGGACTGCGATATCCGGAAAAGTCGCGATGTTTACCAACGTAGGAACAATCGGGACAGACTGCTCCACCAGACGGGGAATGTGCCGGGGCAAAAGGCCGGTGGCGTGCTCAATGCAGTCAATCCCGGCGTCGAGCATGTCATCAATAGTGTCTTCAGCGAAGCAGTGGGCCGTCACCCTGGCCCCTTCGTCGTGGGCGGCAGCAATCGCATCCCGCACCACGTTCCGAGGGAAGGAAACCGCGAGGTCGCCGGCACCGCGATCGATCCAGTCGCCCACGAGTTTCACCCAACCGTCCCCATCCCGGGCTTCCTTGCGGACTGTTTCCACGAGTTCGCCGGGCTCCACTTCGTGACCCAATCCACGCAGGTAACGCCGGCTCCGGGCGATGTGGCGCCCGGCACGAAGCAGCCGTGGGAGATCCTCCCGCCGCTGAACCCAGCGTGTATCGCTTGGCGAGCCGGCGTCACGGATCAACAACGTGCCGGCTTTCAGGTCGGCTTGGGCCTGGGCAAGGGTTGTCTGCTCATCAACTGCCCCGCCGACGCCAAGTCCAATGTGGCAATGGGCGTCCACAAACCCAGGGAGGACCCATCCCTCCAGTATGGAATCGGGTGCGGCCACGGGACGTTCGAACGTCAGGTTGCCATCAACGGACCACAGCCCGTGCCGTTGGTCGTCTCCTGCAACAAGCACAGGACCGGTGAATTCGATGATGTTGGCCATGGCAAAAGCCTAATCTGCCCTGCATGACACAGGTTTACCGACGGGTCTGCGTTTGGATCATGACTGGGCCCCGGATCGGGAGCTGTGGTAGCTTCGTCTACGACCACACGGGGGCCCCTGCAGGGGCTGAGATCGGACTGAAGCAGTCTGCGACCGTTGAACCTGTCCGGGTAATGCCGGCGAAGGAAGTGAGTAATCCTTTGAGCACCACCGAAACACAGCACAGCCCTGCCGAAAACCAGGCCAACACCAGCGAAAAGGCGGCTGAAACCGTCACGCAGTCGCTGAAGTCCCATTCGCTGGCCTGGCTGGAAGACCCCGCCAACGGCATTCGCGTCCCCGTCACGGAAATCGCGCTTGAACCGTCCCCAAACGGTGAGGCAAACGCTCCGCTGCAGGTGTACCGGACCGCGGGGCCCGGCAGTGATCCCGTAGTGGGCCTGGAGCCCTTCCGGGCCGCATGGATTGAGGGCCGTGGCGACACGGAAGCCTACTCCGGCCGCGAACGGAACCTGCTCGACGACGGCAAGTCGGCCGTCCGCCGAGGCGCAGCGTCAGCTGAGTGGAAGGGCGCGCAGCCGGTGCCCCGCCGCGCCGTCGAAGGCAAGACCGTCACCCAGATGCACTACGCCAGGAAGGGCATCATCACGCCTGAAATGCAGTTCGTGGCGTTGCGTGAGAACTGCGAAGTTGAACTCGTCAGGAGTGAAGTCGCCGCAGGCCGGGCCATCATTCCCAACAACATCAACCACCCGGAATCCGAGCCGATGATCATTGGCAAGGCATTCCTGGTCAAGATCAATGCCAACATCGGCAACTCCGCCGTCACGAGCTCCATTGCCGAAGAAGTAGACAAGCTGCAGTGGGCCACCCAATGGGGTGCCGACACCGTTATGGACCTGTCCACCGGCGATGACATCCACACCACGCGTGAGTGGATCATCCGCAACTCCCCCGTGCCCATCGGAACTGTCCCGATCTACCAGGCCCTGGAAAAGGTCAACGGCGAGGCCAATAAACTCACGTGGGAGATCTTCCGCGACACCGTGATCGAGCAGTGCGAGCAAGGTGTGGACTACATGACCATCCACGCCGGCGTGCTGCTTCGGTACGTGCCGCTGACAGCCAACCGCGTCACCGGCATCGTGTCCCGCGGCGGTTCGATCATGGCGGGTTGGTGCCTGGCGCACCACCAGGAAAACTTCCTCTACACGCACTTCGATGAGCTGTGCGAAATCTTCGCCAAGTACGACGTCGCATTCTCCCTCGGTGACGGGCTGCGCCCGGGCGCCACGGCAGATGCCAATGACGCCGCCCAGTTCGCCGAGTTGGACACGCTCGCCGAACTGACCCAGCGGGCATGGGAATTTGATGTCCAGGTGATGGTTGAAGGCCCCGGGCATATTCCCTTCCACTTGGTCCGCGAGAATGTGGAGCGCCAACAGGAACTCTGCAAAGGTGCCCCCTTCTATACCTTGGGACCGCTGGTCACGGACGTTGCTCCCGGCTATGACCACATCACTTCGGCAATCGGTGCCACGGAAATCGCCCGCTACGGCACCGCCATGCTCTGCTACGTAACTCCCAAGGAGCACCTGGGGCTGCCAAACAAGGACGATGTCAAGACCGGTGTGATCACGTACAAGATCGCAGCGCACGCGGCGGACCTCGCCAAGGGACACCCGGGCGCCAACGAACGCGACGATGCTCTCTCCAAGGCCAGGTTCGAGTTCCGTTGGCGGGACCAGTTCGCACTGTCCCTGGACCCGGTCACCGCCGAGGCATTCCACGACGAAACACTGCCAGCGGAACCGGCGAAGACCGCGCACTTCTGCTCGATGTGCGGACCCAAATTCTGCTCGATGCGTATCAGCCAGGACATCAGGGACGAGTTCGGTTCGGCCGACGCGCAGGCAGCTATTGCGGGGATATACGACGGCATGCGGGAAAAGAGCGAAGAATTCCTGGCTTCAGGTGGCAAGGTGTACCTGCCTGAGCTGCAGCTTCCCTCTACCCACGCGGCCGGAGCGTCAGGAAACCTTAACTGACCTCGTCCGGACAACATCGGCCACAAATGAGCGGATAATCCGGTCTCCATCAACCGAGTCCTGGGGCCGGTGCCCTCCAGCTGCTACGCGGCGGAGGGCACCGGTGTCCTCCAGGTACCCGGCGATTTCTTCGTACAGGGGTTCCCACCCGCCCGTAAGGACGAGAGTAGGCACGCCGGGAACGATGTGAAGGGGCGCCTCCCAAGGAGGCGCCTGAAGCCGGAGGCGACGTGCGGAACGGCGGGCTTCGGGCGTGTCCAGCCCGCTGGCTTCGGCCGAAAATGCACGCCTGAAGTACTCGCGTTCGTAGTCGGCATCCTGAACCTGGTTCCGCACGTCAAACAACGGTTCCATGAGCGAACGATGGAAAGTGGTGGCCGGCAGCTCGGCGGTCAAGGATAAACAAGCCGGTTCAACCAGTGTCAGTGAGTGCACCAGGTCCGGGCGTTCAACTGCTGCGAGCATGGCAGAGATTGCACCTTGCTCATGCGCCACGACGTGCCCGCCCCCGGCATCCTCCAGCGAAGCAACGACGATGCCGATATCCGCAGCGACGTCCGATTCCAGGGGTTCAGCGACGGGATCGAAGCCGTGCCGGCGGAGGAAAAGTGCGTCATATGACAGGGCCATGCCGTGCTGCCTGGGCCATGCCGAGGCGCCAAAGCTCCCCAGTCCGTGGACGAAGACTACGCGCTGCTTGTGCATGGATTCACCCTAGTCCAGAGCCCTGACATCGCCGCCCAAAAACAGTTGGCGCCGTTATGTGCATTCATAACGGCGCCAACTGTCACAGTGTTGAGTCGGAGGTTCCGGGTTACTTGCCCAGGAACTTCTCGAAGCCCTTGGGGAGGTTCAGCGTGGACGGATCGAAGTCCGCAGCGCCCTGACCGAACGCCGCTCCTGTAGGAGCTGCCGAGGCCGCGTTGGCACGTTTGGCTTCGGCCTCCCGGAGTTCCTGGGCTGCCTTTGCCGGGTTGCCGGAGCGCGCCTTCTTCTTGGGAGCGTTCTTGGCATTCTTGCGGCCGCCACCGGGGCCACCCATTCCAGGCATGCCCGGCATACCGGGCATGCCGCCCTGGGCCATCTTCTTCATCATTTTCTGGGCCTGGGCGAAGCGCTCCAGGAGGCCGTTGACCTCGGAGACGTGCACACCTGAACCCTTTGCTATGCGGGCCCGGCGGGAGCCGTTGATGATTTTGGGAGCCACGCGCTCGTGCGGCGTCATGGACCTGACGATCGCCTCGACGCGATCGATTTCGCGTTCGTCGAAGTTCTCCAGTTGCTGGCGGATGTTTTGGGCACCCGGCATCATCATGAGCATCTTCTTCATGGAACCCATGTTGCGGATCTGCTGCATCTGGGCCAGGAAATCGTCCAGGGTGAAGTCTTCCTGGTCGGCGAACTTCTTCGCCATCCGGGCAGCTTCGTCCTTGTCCCAGGCCTTTTCAGCCTGTTCGATCAAGGTCAGGACGTCACCCATGTCCAGGATGCGCGACGCCATACGATCCGGGTGGAAGAGCTCGAAGTCGTCCAGACCTTCACCGGTGGACGCGAACATGACCGGCTTACCCGTGACGGACGCAACCGAAAGTGCGGCACCACCGCGGGCATCGCCGTCGAGCTTGGACAGCACGATGCCGGTGAAGTTGACGCCGTTGTCGAACGCCATGGCCGTGTTGACGGCATCCTGGCCGATCATGGAGTCGATCACGAAGAGCACTTCGTTCGGGATGATCGCCTGGCGGATCCTGCGCGCCTGGTCCATCATCTCGGCGTCCACACCGAGGCGTCCGGCGGTGTCAACGATCACGACGTCGTGCAGCTTCTGGCGTGCTTCCGCCACACCGGCGCTGGCAACCGCCACCGGGTCACCGGCCGGGTGCTCCAACTCCGAGGTGGCTCCGGGGTGAGGCGCAAAGACAGGAACGCCTGCCCGCTGGCCGACAACCTGGAGCTGCGTCACGGCGTTGGGCCGTTGGAGGTCGCAAGCTACGAGGATGGGGCTGTGGCCTTGGGCCTTCAGCCACTTGGCGAGCTTGCCGGCAAGGGTGGTCTTACCGGCACCCTGGAGACCGGCAAGCATGATGATCGTGGGGCCGGTCTTGGCCATCCGGATACGCCGGGTTTCACCGCCGAGGATCTCCACGAGTTCCTCGTTGACAATCTTGACGATCTGCTGGCTCGGGTTCAGCGCACCCGACACCTCAGCACCCAGAGCCCGCTCGCGGATCCGCGAGGTAAATTCGCGGACCACCGAAACGGCAACATCCGCGTCCAACAGGGCGCGGCGGATCTCCCGGACGGTGGCGTCGACATCAGCCTCGGAGAGGCGGCCCTTGCCACGGAGGTTCTTGAAGGTTGCTGTCAACCGGTCAGAGAGTGAATTGAACACGCGCCGTGCACTTCTTTCGATGGTCTGCGATTGGCGGCCAATGCGGCACGCCAGAGTCTTGACTTAATCCTGCCCCAACAAATTTGCCTCAACCCCAACAAATCTGCGCCAATCAGGGGACTCGACTATCTAGGGTACCAAGTCGCACCTGCAAGATGGCATGCTGGCACAGTGACCAGCAAAACAACTGTGAAAACGTTGCTCATCCTCGGCGCATCCGGGGACCTTACGGGAAGGCTGCTCCTCCCCGGACTTGCAGGGCTTATTGGCACGGGCAGGGCGCCCGGTTTGCGGCTGGTGGGCGCGGGGTCGGACCCCTGGTCGCCGGAACAATGGCAGGAGAGGGTCAATGGCGCATTTGCGGCTGCGTCAAAGGCAGCCGATGCGGGCGGGCGTAATGCCTTGGCAAACGTGGCCGAATCCACCGAGTACCACCAGTTGGACGTCACGGCCGACGGCCCGCTGGCAGACCTCCTGGCACGCTTGGAGGGACCCATCGCCATCTACTTCGCCCTGCCGCCCCACGTTAGCCAGAAGGCATGCGAGGTCCTGCGGCGCGGGCAATTGCCAGCCGGCACGCGCCTGGTGTTGGAAAAGCCCTTCGGCTCCGGCAGTGAGTCTGCACGCGAACTCAACCAAACGCTGGCCACGCTGGTCCCGGAGGACCACATCCATCGCGTTGACCACTTCCTGGGCAAGGCCACAGTCCTGAACATCCTTGGCTTGCGCTTTGCCAACCGGTTCCTTGAGCCAGTGTGGAACCGCGACCACATCGAAAAGGTGGAAATCGTCTTCGACGAGGACCTGGCACTTGAAGGACGGGCCCGCTACTACGACGGCGCTGGTGCCTTGCGTGACATGATCCAAAGCCATTTGCTGCACATCATGGCGTTTATCGCGATCGATGCACCAGCCAGCATCGATGAACGTGATCTCCGTGATGCCGTGGCCACGGTCTTGAGGGCCAGCAGCGTCAAGGCCCCCTACCGCGAGTCAACCCGGCGGGCACGCTATGCGGCAGGAACCCTCGGCGAACGCACAGTGCCGGACTACACCGCCGAGGAAGGCGTTGATCCTGCCCGCAATACCGAGACGCTTGCCGAGGTGCGGGTGGACATCGATAACTGGCGTTGGAAGGGCGTTCCCTTCCTTTTACGCTCCGGCAAAGCCATAGGGCGCCGGCGGAAGGAAGCGGTGATCACTTTCCGTCCCGTACCCCACCTTCCCACCGGGTTCTCCGGCGTGGACTCCCCCAACCAGCTGCGGATTGGATTCGGTCCGGATGTCCTCCAACTCGACGTCGATGTGAACGGCCCCGGGGACATCTTCACCTTGGACCGCGCCAGCCTCGTGACCGAGCTCAACGAGCCGGGCATGCTGCCATACGGCGAAGTCCTTGAGGGCATCGTCACCGGCGATCCCCTGCTTTCAGTCCGGGGCGACACCGCCGAGGATTGCTGGCGAATCATAGAGCCGGTCCTCCGGGCATGGGAGCGGGACACCGTCCCGTTGGATGAATACGACGCCGGTAGCGCCGGACCCGCGGACTGGCCTACCGCCGTCGCGCCTTAACGCAACCCGGGGTCACTTACGGCCCATAAATGGCCTCACCACGGGCCGTAAGTGACCCCGCGTTGCTTCAGCAGGCCGGGGACGCAGAAGGCGGGCCGGATACCTTTACTGGTACCCGGCCCGCCTTGTGTATGAACCTGGTTTCAGGACCTAGATGGCGGCTGAGCCGCGCTCACCGGTCCGAACCCGAACTGCTTCGTAAACATCCACGGTCCAGACCTTGCCGTCTCCGGCACGTCCTGTGTTGGAGCTGGCGATGAGGACATCCAGGATGTCATCTGCCTGCTCGTCCGTGGCAAGAACCTCAATGCGGATCTTGGGCAGCAGGTCCACGTTGTACTCGGCGCCGCGGTACACCTCGGTGTAGCCGCGCTGCCGGCCGTAGCCGCTTGCCGCGCTGACCGTCAAACCCTGGACCCCGTACGCTTCCAGGCCTTCCCGGACTGCTTCGAGCTTTTCCGGGCGGACGATCGCTGTAATGAGCTTCATGCCTGGACACTCTCCTTGCCTTCGGCGGCAGCTTTCTCTTCAGACTTGCCCGTAACGAGGTCGTGCAGCGGCTGGAAGCTTCCGCCGTGGCCACCGACGCCGAATTCGTAGGCAGTCTCGGCGTGGAGGCTGAGGTCGACACCCACGCTCTCCTGCTCGGTGGAGACCCGGAAGCCCATCGTCTTGTGGATTGCGAAGGCAATGATGGCCGTCATGATTGCCGAGAAGGCAATTGCGACGCCGGCAGCTGCGAGCTGTGCCCACATCTGCGTCATGCCGCCACCGTAGAAGAGGCCACCGCCAACGCCGTCGACAGGAAGGGCGATGAAACCAAGGGCCACGGTGCCGATGATGCCCGACACGAGGTGGACGCCGACAACATCCAGGGAGTCATCGAAGCCCCAGCGGAACTTCAGGCCGACTGCCAGGGCTGAAGCGACACCGGCTACAACACCGAGTCCAAGGGCACCCACCGGGCTGACATTGGCGCAAGCGGGAGTGATGGCAACCAGGCCGGCGACCACACCGGAAGCTGCACCCAATGAGGTCGGGTGGCCATCGCGGATGCGTTCGGTGACGAGCCAGGCGATCATGGCTGCGGCGGGAGCCGCCAGAGTGTTGATCCAGATCAGGCCGGCCTGCTCAGCAGTGGCTGCTGCACCGCCGTTGAAGCCGAACCAACCGAACCAGAGGATGGCTGCACCGAGCATGACGAACGGGATGTTGTGCGGGCGGTGGTTCGGGTCCTTGCCGAAGCCGCGGCGGTTACCGATGATCAGAACGAGGACGAGTGCTGCAACACCGGCGTTGATGTGCACCACGGTGCCGCCTGCGAAGTCGATGGCCGGGCCAAGGGCCTTGCCGATCGCGCCTTCGGGGCCGAACAGGCCGCCGCCCCAGACCATGTAGGCAAGCGGGCAGTAGACCAGGGTGACCCAAACGGGAACGAACAGGCTCCAGGCGCCGAACTTGGCGCGGTCTGCGATGGCGCCGCTGATAAGGGCTACCGTGATGATGGCGAAGGTGGCCGCGTAGCCGACCTTGATCAAACCATCGGGTGTGGTGATACCTTCAAGGCCGAAGGTGGCAAACGGATTGCCCACGATCTCCATGAAGCCTTCGCCTGAGCTCATCGACGCGCCCCACAGCACCCAGACCACACCCACGATGCCGATGGAGATGAAGCTCATCATCATCATGTTCAGGGCTGCCTTGGCGCGGGTCATGCCGCCGTAGAAGAATGCCAAACCGGGAGTCATGAACAGCACGAGTGCCGCCGCCACCATGACCCATACGTGACCTGCGGTAAGTTCCATGGTGCACGTTCCTCTCTTGCTAGATCTGCGGTTCAACCGCCGTCCTGACGCCGTTTTGCGTCCTGCTTAAGATTTTTGTGCCGCCGTGTTTCGCCTGCGCAGGTTTTACATTGCGGGCTCGTTACAACAACCTCCCCAACGTAAATGGTGCATATCACCGTTGTTACGGATATGTTTCATGCGTCACACTTCCCCGCAAATACCCAGAATTGAAGGACCCGCACCGCATGACTGAGTCGCCCAGATCCGTTGAAGATCCAAGGATCCGGCGGGAGAAGGAACCGCTGCCCCGCGACATCAAGGTGATGTTGGCGGCAGCGTTCTTAATTGCGCTGGGCTTCGGGCTTGTAGCGCCGGTGCTCCCCCAATTCGCCACCACCTTCGACGTTGGCGCCACCGCCGCCGCCGTCATTGTCAGCATCTTCGCTTTCATGCGATTGGTTTTCGCCCCGGCGGGGGGCTCACTCATCGGACGCTTCGGTGAGCGGAACGTGTACGTATCCGGCCTCTTGATCGTTGCCGTTTCCACTGCCGCCTGTGCGTTCGCCCAGAATTACTGGCAGCTGCTGATTTTCCGGGGCCTTGGGGGTGCGGGTTCCGTAATGTTCACAGTCGCCGCCATGGGGCTGCTCATCCGTCTGGCACCGCCGGAACGCAGGGGACGCGTATCAGGTGCGTACGCATCGGCCTTTCTGATAGGCAGCGTCCTGGGGCCGGTTGTCGGTGGCCTCCTGGCAGGCTTCGGCCTTCGGGTACCGTTCCTTGCCTATGCGGGAGCTTTGCTCCTTGCGGCGCTGGTTGTCCGCACCATGCTTAGCGGCGAGGGTACCCCCGGTCAGGATGCCACCCCCTCTCCGCCCATGACATTGAAGGAGGCGCTGGCCGACTCAGCGTACCGGGCGGCTGTCTTTTCCAGCTTCGGAAATGGCTGGGTCACCTTTGGCGTCCGGATGGCAACCATCCCGCTCTTTGCCGTCGCGGCGCTTCAGTCGCGGCCTGAGACGGCGGCGTGGGCATTGGCCGTCTTTGCCGTGGGCAACGCCGTCGCTTTGACGTTCTCCGGGCGACTCGCCGATGCCTGGGGCAGGAAGCCCCTGCTCGTTCCGGGTCTTGTCATCACTGGCCTCGCCACCGGTGTCATCGGATTAACCACAGACCTTCCCGCATTTTTCGCGGCTTCCGCTGTGGCGGGCTTCGGTTCCGGGTTGCTGGGCCCGGCGCAGCAGGCTGCTGTCGCTGATGTCATTGGCCGGGGACGCTCCGGCGGCAAAGTACTGGCGGTCTTCCAGATGGCCGCAGACACCGGTGCCATCATCGGCCCCGTCGTAGCCGGGATCCTCGCCGACCGCTTCGGCTACGGGCTCGCCTTCGCTGTCACCGGCGGAGTTCTGCTGCTCACCGCCGCTGGCTGGCTCTTGGCGCGCGAACCCCTTAAAAGCAAAAACTGACCGGCAGGCAGCGATTGCCCTCACTGAGGACCACCGCTGCCGGCCAGCCAGCGTGGAGACTTTGGTTGAACGGGAACTAGTTAAGCAGCGCGTCCACGAAGCCCTCCGCTTCGAACGGCGCGAGGTCGTCCGGACCTTCGCCGAGACCGATGAGCTTGACAGGCACACCCAGCGACTTCTGGATAGCGACCACAATGCCGCCCTTGGCCGTGCCATCCAATTTGGTCAGCACGATGCCCGTGATGTTGACTACCTCGGCAAAGACGCGGGCCTGGTTCAGGCCGTTCTGACCCGTGGTGGCATCAAGGACCAGCAGGACCTCGTCCACCTCAGCCAGTTTCTCGATAACACGCTTGACCTTGCCGAGTTCGTCCATCAGGCCGGTCTTGTTCTGCAGGCGCCCGGCGGTATCCACCATAACGACGTCGACCTCCTGGTCAATGCCCGCTTTGACGGCCTCGTAGGCAACGGAGGCGGGGTCGGCGCCGTCGATGTCGGACTTGACCGTGGGAACGCCAACACGCTGGCCCCATGTGGCCAACTGCTCAGCGGCGGCGGCGCGGAAAGTATCGGCCGCACCGAGCAGCACGTCTTTGTCCTCGGCCACGAGCACGCGCGCCAGCTTGCCTACTGTTGTGGTCTTGCCCACACCGTTGACGCCAACAACAAGCACGACGGCGGGTCGGTCACCCTTGCGCTCGACGTTGAGGGAACGGTCCATGGTGGGATCCACGAGCTTGATGAGTTCTTCACGGAGCATGGCTTTAACATCCTCGGGGCTGCGGGTGCCCAATACCTTGACGCGTTCCCGGAGGGCATCGA
Organism: Arthrobacter sp. 1088; assembly: GCF_031455315.1. NCBI lineage: Bacteria > Bacillati > Actinomycetota > Actinomycetes > Micrococcales > Micrococcaceae > Arthrobacter > Arthrobacter sp. 1088. The sequence continues at coordinate 75,673 of NZ_JAVDSM010000016.1, read as the reverse complement.
CCAACTGCATGGTGGGCTCGGTGCCGAGGTCGGCAAGAAGCAGTGTCTCCTCAACCTCGTCCCACACGTTCTCGTCGATTTTGTCGCCGGACAGCAGCGCCAGCAGGCCCTTGCCCAGAATGTTGTTCGACTTCACGAGGCGGGCGCGGAGGCGGGTCAGGCGGCCTTCCACAGGCGCCGGCGTCTCAACGGCGATGGTCTCCAACCCGGCGGCATCATCCGGAACGTCAGCACCTTCGACGCTTCCGTCGAAGGTTGGGGCCGGAGGTGCTGTTACGGTATCCGGCCGGTCCTCCACAAGGGTTCCGCTGCCTGCTGCCGATGACTGGACGGGGTCATTGGCGTCCCGCGTTCCGGGGTACTTGGCCCCTGACTTCCGGGCCTTCATCAGTACCGGCACCAGTCCGCCGACCACGACGAGCGCAGCGAGAATGGACAGAATTATGGGTAGGAAATCGTTCACTCCCCTACCTTCTCATAAAGCTATGCCCCGGCACCGAGCCGCTGGCTGATGACGGTGGACACTCCGTCACCACGCATGGTGACACCGTAGAGGGCGTCGGCCACTTCCATGGTGCGCTTCTGGTGCGTGATGACGATCAACTGGCTGGACTCCCGAAGCTCTTCGAAGATGGTGATGAGCCGGCCCAGGTTGGTGTCATCCAAGGCCGCTTCTACTTCGTCCATGACGTAAAACGGCGACGGCCTGGCTTTGAAGATCGCCACCAGCAGTGCCACAGCGGTGAGTGACCGCTCGCCGCCGGAGAGCAGGGACAACCTCTTGATCTTCTTACCTGCCGGCCTGGCTTCCACCTCGATGCCAGTGGTCAACATATCGTCCGGATCCGTCAGGACCAGCCTGCCCTCGCCTCCTGGGAAGAGCCGTGCGAAGACCCGGTCAAACTGCGCTGAGGTATCGGCAAAGGCTTCGGCGAAGACCTGCTGGACGCGGTTGTCCACTTCTTTGATGATGTCCAGCAAGTCCTTCCGGCTGGACTTGAGATCCTCCAGTTGGGAACTGAGGAACTGGTGACGCTCCTCAAGTGCGGCAAACTCTTCCAGCGCCAAGGGGTTGACCTTCCCCAGTGCCGCCAATTCACGCTCGGCCTTTTTGAGTCTTTTCTCCTGCTCCGCCCGATCGAAGGGAATTCCTTGCACGAGCGGCGCACCCGTTTCGTCCACCGGCGCCCGGAGTTCTGCCCATTTGTCCGTGGTTGCGCCAGCCGGCTGTGGGACAGGTTGATCTGGGCCGTAATCTGCAACGAGCTGTTCAGCCGATAGTCCGAGTTCTTCGATGGAACGGGCCTCCAACGCCTCGATTCGAAGACGCTGCTGGGTCCTGGCCATCTCGTCCTTGTGCACAGAGTCTGTAAGTTCGGCGAGTTCCTTTGCCAGGGAATCGTTTCCGGAACGCACGCCGGACAGTTCCTTCTCCAGTTGCTCACGCGCTTGCTCGGCAAGGTCGCGTTCATGGCCGGCGACATCCACGGAAATATCGATGAAGCGAAGCGCCTGCTCAACGGCAGACACCACTGCACCGGCACGCTGGGCTTGGGCGCGGCGCCTCTGCGCCCGGCGGGCGGCCTCTTCACGGGCCCGCCGCTCCGTACCTGCTGCGCGTTCAAGGGAGGCGGCCCGGCCAGAGATGGCCCCCAGTTGTTCTTCGGCCGTTCGCAGGGCGAGCCGGGCTTCCATTTCGTTCGAACGTGCCAACCTCGCCTGCCCCGCGAGCTCATCCCGATGATCCGTGGATGGTTCCTCGTCCGGAGCTTCCTGGGCGGCGGCGAGCCGCTCGGCCGCGACTTCAAGGTCCAACCGGGCTTCTGCAATGTTCGCTTCCGCACGCGCCAGCGAACCCTCCAGGCGTTCGCTTTCACCCACCGCACTGCGAAGAAGCGAGTTCAAATGCCCCAAGCGCTCTGCCACGGCGGCAAGGCGGGCATCTGATTCATGCAGCCTTTCCAATGCTGCATCGGCCCGGTCCTGGGCTTCGGCGCGACGAGCTTCAGCACCAGCCAGGGCGAACCTTCCCCGCTCCAAGTGTGCCGTAACTTCCTGAAGCCCGGCTACGGCGTCGTCCACTGCTGCCTGGATCTCCAACAGTGAAGGGGCCGTGGCTGAACCGCCCTGGGCCGTTAGCGACGTGAAGACGTCGCCTGCGAGGGTGACCACTTTAAGTTTGGGTTGGTCACCAATCAGCGCTGCCGCCGCTGCCGGATCATCGACCACGGCGATCCCGGCCAGGAGGGCCAGGGCACCTTGGGCAGATGGTTCCGTGACCTTGAGGACGTCCACCGCCCATCTGCAGCCAGCCGGGAGCTGTGAGGAGGATGCTACTTCAGTAGCCCCAGGCACAACGTCAGCCAAGAGCAGCGCGGCCCTGCCGGCGTCGTCCTCTTTCAACAGTTTGATCGCGGCGACCGCGACAGCGGAGTCCCCGACCACGAGCGCGTCCGATGCAGAGCCCAGCGCCGCTGCTATCGCGGCCTCATAACCGGGCTCAATGGCCAGCATCCCGGCGAGCGGCCCCAGAATGCCTTGGACATCGCCGGAGAGCAGACGTTCTGAGCCGTCCTTGCGGTTCAGCCCCAAAAGGAGTGCATCGCGGCGGGCGGTCAGGGCATCCCGTTGGCGAAGTGCTTCCCGTTCTGCGGATTTCAGCTCTTCGATCTCCGCCAGCACGGCGTCCAAGGCCTCATTGGCATTCTCGTACTCAGCGTCAAGGCTCTCTTCGCCATCTTCAACCCCGGCGACCTGGGATTCGAGGGCTGCGAATTCGCTCTGAGCGTGGCGGCGTCGCTCGTTGCCCGCAGCCAGTGATTCGCGGAGCCGGCCGCGCTCGGCCTCCGCTGCTTCTGCCCTGGAGCGTGCGGCCGCGACCTGGCCTGCGAGCCTGGCCAGACCTTCACGACGGTCGGCAGCTGCCCTTAGCATGGCCGTCAGCCGTTTGTCCTCGGCGGCTGCGAGCGCCTCAGCAGAGTCCTTCGCCACTGTTGCTTCCAGGAGGGCGGCCTGCTTGGCGAGGATGTCGTGTTCCAAGGCCGCTTGTTCCCCGCGGACCTTCGCCGCCTGGCGCTCCAGCTGTTCGGGGTCCCGGCCGGAGTCCGGTACAGGTTCCGAGGAGCCCAGCAGCCGGCGACGTTCGGCTGCCAGGGAACCCAGCGAGCGGAGCCGCTCACGGCCCGCCGACAGCTGGTACCAGTTGTCCCGCGCTGCGTTGAGCCGGGGGGTTGCTTCCGCTGCCTGCTGTTCCAATGCGGCTTGGCGTTGCCGGCCGTGGCCCAGTTCTGCCTCGACCACCTGGCGGCGTTCCTTGAGGGCGGCTTCGTCTGCGACGTCCTGCTCCAGGCTCGATGTCAGCGCTACGAGGTCGTCGGCGAGGAGCCGGGCGCGGGCGTCCCTGACATCGAACTGGACTGTTTGTGCACGCCGGGCGATTTCTGCCTGCTTGCCCAAGGGTGTCAGCTGGCGTCGGATCTCTGCGGTGAGGTCGCCAAGACGGGCCAGGTTGGCCTGCATGGCTTCGAGCTTACGGACGGTTTTTTCCTTGCGGCGCCGGTGCTTGAGGATACCTGAGGCTTCCTCGATGAAACCGCGGCGGTCTTCAGGTGTCGCGTGTAGTACGCGGTCCAACTGGCCTTGGCCGACTATCACGTGCATCTCGCGTCCCAGTCCGGAATCGGACAAAAGCTCCTGGATGTCCAGGAGCCGGCAGGGCGCACCGTTGATGGCGTATTCGGAGCCTCCGGTCCGGAAAAGTGTGCGGGAAATCGTGACTTCGCTGTACTCAATGGGAAGCGCGTTGTCCGCGTTGTCGATCGTCAGGGAAACGTGGGCGCGTCCCAAAGGAGGCCTGCCGGACGTGCCGGCAAAGATGACATCTTCCATCTTTCCACCGCGCAGAGTCTTGGCGCCTTGCTCCCCCATGACCCACGCCAAGGCATCCACGACGTTGGACTTACCCGAGCCGTTCGGACCGACTACTGCGGTGACGCCGGGCTCGAAGTCGAACGTCGTGGCCGACGCAAACGACTTGAATCCGCGGACAGTCAGACTTTTCAAATGCAAGGCGGTTCGGTTCTCCTGGATGGCCCGTTGTCAGCCCTTGCGGGCGGCTGTCTCTCCCTAAATCTACTGCCGTTTGGCCGAAATCCATGGATCTGTAACGGGAAAGCCTTGCGGCAGGGATGCCGCACCCCTACACTCCTGCCAAGGGTTACTTGGCGGATTCGCTCCGGTGATCCGGCTTTGACCTGAAGGTCCCTCGGGTAAAGGCTGGATACGGTCCAGATATTCGGAAACAATCATCCAGGTGCAGAACCCGTATTCCATAACTGAAGATCTTGGTTTGACCCTGGCTGGGGAGCGGCAAGCAGGGACCGTGCGCTAGACGCGGACCCATATTCGCATTTGGCGTACCACTCCAGGAGTTCTGATGACCGGTCCTTCAGCTACCCGACCACAGCAAGTCGTCAAAGGCTTTCTCTTGCCTTTGGTGATTGCCATGGTTGCAGCTTTGCTGCCTCTTACTGCCCCGGCGGCCGTCGCAGCGGGGCCTTGCGATCCCGGGATGAATCCTGTGGTGTGTGAAAACTCCAAACCCGGAAGTCCACCTTCAGAGTGGGACATTGCCGGCGCAGGGGATGCCGGGATACAGGGATTTTCCACGGAGATCAGTGTCAACGCCGGGCAGCCAATCAAGTTTAAGATTGATACGAACGCCTCGAACTACTCCATCGCCATCTACCGCACAGGCTGGTACGGCGGGAACGGCGCCCGGAAGATTGCCGATGTAACGCCCTCGGTACTGCGACAGAACCAGCCCCAATGCATCAGCGATCTGACCACCGAACTCTATGACTGCGGCAACTGGGCCGTTTCAGCTACCTGGCAGGTTCCGTCGACAGCTGTCTCGGGAATTTACATAGCTCTTCTCACGCGGCCTGACAACGGGGACCAGAGCCACATCACGTTCATTGTGCGAAACGATGGCAACCATTCCGACGTCGTCTTCCAGACCTCCGATACCACGTGGCAGGCGTACAACGGTTATGGCGGTTCCAACTTCTACCAGGGCGCGGCCAATGGCCGGGCCTACAAACTTAGTTACAACCGTCCAATGGATACCCGTGGCGGGATCGGCGGGCGGGACTTCTACTTCGCCAACGAGTATCCGATGGTCCGCTTCCTGGAGCAGAACGGCTACGACGTAAGCTACATCAGTGGTCTGGATACCGACCGCAGCGGCGCCCAGTTGCTTAACCACAAGGTCTTCCTGTCAGTGGGCCACGATGAATACTGGTCCGGTCCGCAACGCGCCGCCGTCACCGCGGCCAGGGACGCGGGGGTAAACCTACAGTTCCTCTCCGGCAATGAGATGTACTGGCGCACGCGTTTCGAGGCCTCGACGGTTGATGGCGGCGCTGGCCGCACTTTGACCTGCTACAAGGAGACGTGGGCCAACACCAAGAGCGATCCAACTACCCAATGGACTGGCACGTGGCGTGACCCACGGTTTGCTTCGCAAAGCGCTGGTGCAGGCTTACCGGAAAACGGGCTTACCGGGACTCTCTATATGTCCAACTACACCGATCTGCCCGTGACCGTATCCGCAGAGGAAGGGAAGACGAGGCTGTGGCGAAATACTTCCCTGACTTCGCTGCCTGCAGGTTCCTCGGCAGCTCTGGCCCCACACACCATTGGGTATGAGTCGGACGAGGACCTGGACAATGGTTTCCGGCCGGCAGGGCTGATCCAGCTGTCCACCACAGTTGGGGACGTTGATCAGTACCTGCAGGACTTCGGCAACACGGTCAAGCCGGGCCGCACAACACACCACCTGACTCTGTACCGCGCCCCCAGTGGTGCCTTGGTGTTCTCTGCCGGCAGCGTCCAGTGGACCTGGGGCCTGGACCAGGAACATGATGGCGGCGGCGCAGCGGCCGATCCCCGGATGCGGCAGGCCCAAGTCAACCTGCTTGCAGACATGGGTGCTCAACCGGCTACACGGGCAGCGGGCATAGCCGCGGCAACGGCCAGCACGGATCTGACCGGGCCAACCGTCGCCATTGCAGCACCAGCCAACGCTGCCACCATCGCCCACGGAACAAGCGTCACCGTATCCGGTACTGCTTCAGACACTGGGGGCGGCGTTGTGGCCGGCGTCGAGGTGTCAACGGACGGTGGCGCGACGTGGCACCCGGCACAAGGGAAGCAGAACTGGACCTACAACTACATCCAGAAAGGCCTCTCATCAGCCACTGTCCAGGTCCGGGCCATCGATGACAGTGCCAACATTGGTGCCACGTCCACCCGGAACCTCACAATCACGGGCCCCTACAGCGTTTTTGGCCAGACTGTCCCCGCCATCCAGGACGCCGGCGACGCCGGTGCCTATGAACTGGGACTGCGGTTCTCGCCAACTGTAGATGGTTTCGTCACGGGTGTGAGGTTCTTCAAGAGCCAGGCCAATACAGGAACTCACATCGGTTCACTCTGGAGCGGCTCCGGCGAGCGCCTGGCCACGGCCACTTTCACCAACGAAACAACCTCCGGCTGGCAGCAAGTCCTCTTCAGCCAGGCCGTCCCTGTGGCTGCGGGCCAAACTTACACAGTTTCTTACTGGGATCCCAACGGCCACTATGCCAGCAAGGAATACCAGTGGGCCTACAGCGGTTCAACGGATGCGCCGTTGACGGTTGCCGGCGGCTTCGGTGCCCAGCCTGCGGGCGTCTACAGCGGATCGGGATTCCCGATCGCCAGCCACAACGGCGGCCACTACTTCGTTGACGCCCTTTTCAGCACGGTTGACACCACGCCGATGACGGTTTCCGGACAAACGCCTTACCCGTCCTCTTCCAGCGTCTCCGTCGATACCAAGGTCAGTGCTGTGTTCTCCAAACCGGTCACTGCATCCAGCGTCCAGCTGACGTTGAAGTCCTCCTCCGGGACCGTGGCGGGCACCACTGCGTATGACTCCGCCACGCGTCGGGCGACGTTCACGCCGTCGTCAGCCTTGGCTTTCAGCACGACGTACACGGCGACCCTGTCCGGCACCGATTCGATCGGCGGATCGGTAACTGCGGGCGGAACCTGGTCCTTCACGACGGCGGCAACCTTGCCGGTCGCCGGGGATTGCCCGTGCAGTCTCTTCGATGACAGCGTTACGCCTGGAATCGCCGAGATCCGGGACGGAGTTCCGCTAACGCTCGGTGTCCGTTTCTACAGCGTCAGGGCCGGCGAGGTCACCGGCGTCAGGTTCTATAAGTCGGCCGGCAACACCGGCACCCACAATGGGGCCCTGTACACCGCGTCCGGACAACAGTTGGCGACAGTAACCTTCGCCAATGAGAGTGCTTCCGGATGGCAAACAGCGATCTTCGGCCAGTCTGTCCAGATCGCTGCCAACACGCAATACATCGTCTCCTACACATCGCTCACCGGCACATACTCTGCCACCACAAATGGCTTCGGTTCAGGCATGAGTGTTGGGCCCTTGCGGACAGACTCGGATGCTGGTGCTTACACGTACAGCGGAGGCTTCCCCGCTTCCAGTTCAACCGCCAGCTACCTGGTTGACGTCGTCGCCATGATTCCACCGCCTGCCTTCACGGCAAGCGCACAGTCGCCTTTGCCCGGCGCATCCAGTGTCCCGCTGGACACCAAGGTCAGCGCCGTACTGTCCGAAGCGGCCACACCGTCAAGCGTCACGCTTGGAGTGAATGCAGCCAGTGGCGCCGCCGTAGCCGGAACAACAAGCTATGACCAAACAACGCGCCAGGTGACGTTCACTCCCGCCTCGCCCCTCGCCGCGGGTACGTCATTCACGGCCACTTTGGCTGCGACATCGTCTGCCTCCGGGCAGCAGTTGACCGGAGGCACTTGGACCTTCACCACAGTTCCAGCCCCGCGTGTTCCGGGCTCGTGCCCCTGCACCCTGTACCAGGACAGCGTGACACCGACTACTGCCGAGGTTGATGACGGTACACCGCTGACGTTGGGCGTCCGCTTCTCCAGCGACACTGCAGGCCAGGTGACGGGCATCCGCTTCTACAAGTCCGCTGGAAACACCGGGACGCATACGGGTTCGCTCTACTCCGGCGCCGGGCAGCTCCTTGCATCGGTCACGTTTACCAACGAGTCGAGTATGGGTTGGCAGACAGCAACCTTCAGCCAACCAGTTAATATTGCCGCTGACACTGAATACGTTGTTGCGTACAAGTCTCCGACCGGCAAGTACTCCTACACCGCCAACGGCTTCGGTGAGGGTCTCACCAGCGGACCCCTGCGAACCGCATCAGACGCAGGCGCGTACTCATACAGCAGCGATTTCCCGAACGTGCCTTCCACGGCAAGTTATCTGGTGGACCTGGTGCTCACGGTGCCGGAACCTCCACTGACGGTCACAGCCCAAGTGCCGGCACCCGGCGCTACGGGCATCCCCACCGACGTCAAACCCTCGATAACGCTGTCCTCGGCCATTCGATCCGGAGCATCCATGACGTTGACTGTCAATGGCGCATCTGTTGCGGGCACCACCGCGTTGTCAGCAGACGGCCGGACGTTGACGTTTACGCCGACCACGGCGCTGCCCAACAGCGCATCAGTATCCGTCAGCGTGACGAACGTGGTTTCGCTACAGGGGCAAACCCTGCCGCCTACCAGCTGGCAGTTCACTACAGCCAGCCCCACCGTGCAACAGTCCACCATCTTTGGGTCGCTCCTACCGCAGGTGGCCTCGGCTTCGGAAACGAAAGCGGTGGAACTGGGGACGGCATTCAGCGTCTCCCAAGCAGGCAACGTGACGGGCATTCGTTTCTATAAAGGCACCGGGAACACCGGCACCCATGTTGGGTCGCTGTGGAACGCGTCCGGCACCCGCCTGGCACAAGTGACCTTCGTCAACGAGACAGCAACCGGATGGCAAACAGCCACACTGTCCACACCAGTGGCACTGGTTACAGGTCAGAGATACGTGGTCTCCTACCGGGCACCCAATGGCAGGTACTCCTACACCACCGGCTTCTTCAACCAAACGTGGACCAGTGGCGTCTTCACGGCTTCCGGTCCCGATAATGGCGTGTATCGGTATGGTGCCTCCGGGACAATGCCGAGCAGTTCATGGAATGCCACGAACTACTTTGTGGACGTGGTCTACTCCACCACTACGACCCCTCCGGCCTGAGCCCAGGCGAGCGGCCTCCTTGGAATCAGCTGAGGATCTCCTGATGCGCTAAGCCCGCCCCGATCTGCCGGCGTCCGGCCCCCTTGAACTCCAGGGCCGGACGTCGGCATTTAAGCATCAACCCAGCGCAGCCCTTCAGCGGGCTACGTCTTTATCGAACTACGCTGGGTTTATCGAACTACGCTGGGCGACCACGCATGGGGGATAAACAGGCTGGGCTGTGACGCTGGATCCGTCCCCAGCTTCCAGATATTGCTATCACCTGGGATATTTTCGTCGGCCAATCCGTAAAGCAGGTTTTGGTTGTCCAACCATTCGATTTGGTCATCCACGCTTCGCTTCTCCGAAAGAACAGTTTCCCGTCCCGTAGCCAAGTCAAGCAGTGCGACTTTCCAGTGCGCAGTCAACGCCCCGGCGTCGTTCTTCTTGTAGGCAATCCGTGTGCCATCCGGTGAGATGGACGGGCACTCGACGTTATCGTGGACCGCAGTCAGGGTCTTGGCCGACAAACTGCCACGAACAAGCCAGATACGCCCGGAGGAAGCCGCAGTGGCGTAGAAGACGTCGCTTTGCCCAGGTGCAAAGGTAACCCCCCAAATGTTTCTGTCCGTGGCCTGCAAGCGCTCGCCGTTGACTATCAGTGCGAAGTCCTCCAGATTCCCCGAACCACCTGAACCACCCGCAGTGAAGTTGATTTCAGTAGCGGTGGAGAACCCGGCAGTCGCATATGAATGGCCTGTGACGAAGACAGTGGTTGCAATCATGGAGCCGTCCGCACTGATCCGCGTGCGGCTCGGTATCCCCGGCACAGGCCATGCCCGTTGCTGTTGCCAGTCACGATCCAGGACGGCGGCTTCGAACGCGGTCACGAGGCCACGGTTCGTTTTGAGGCAAATTACCGTGGACACGGTTCCGTAGACCCTGTCGCAGGCCTGTTCGCTCACCGCGCGCGTTCCGTCAGGCGAGGACAACGCTACGGTAGCGGCATTACCGTACCCCTGTCCGCCTGCCGTGTTCCGAAAAAGGACGAACGGAACATCCGGCAACGGCTGGCCTGCAGTGACCCCTACGGACGGCGCGGCAGTGCGGCTCTGCTCAAACCGCTGGTAGGCGCCAACCGCATAAACACCCGCCGCAGCGAGCACCACCGCCGTTACCGCAAGGAGGATGGCCCACCGCAGCCTCCCGCCAGTGAAGGTAGTGCTCATTCGCTGCCCAGCTTTGGCCTTGCCCCAGGAAGGATGAAGACGACCGCCACCACGGCGCATGCCAACAACGCTCCGGCCGCAACCATGGCTGTGGAGGCTCCTACTGCGTACCAGAGAACGCCAAAACCGGCCGAGGCTGTCATCCTGCTCAGCGCGACCACCGTCTGTGCAGAGGCGATGCCTGTGGCCAGCTTCCCCGATGGAGTCAACTGGCTGGCCAGTGCCGCCAGCACACCGTCAGTGGCTGCGTAGAACCCGCCAACAAGGATCAGGCAGCCCACGGTGCTCCATATTCCACCGAAAGGCGCCGCCGCCAGGAAGTAGCAGGCAAGCAGCGCGATGTGGCCTCCCACGAAGACCGGTACCCTGCCCACCCGGTCGGCCAGCCGCCCCAGCGGAATCGCAAACGCCAGGAACACAATGTTGGTGCCGACGAAAAGCAACGGAAACCACTGCACTGCAAAGGAATCCCGATCCTGCAAAACAAGGTAGATGAAACCGTCACCAATGGTCAGTAGGCCAAGGAGACCCGCAGAAATCAATAGCTTGCCCAGGCCCGGCTCCCGCAAGTGGCTCCACGAGAACGCGAAGAGCCTGGGGCCTTTCTTCCGGGAGCCGGCTGTTTGTTCGGCACCGCTGTTCGCTTCAATCCCTTTTAGCCCATCCGCCCGAAGGTCCGGCACCACCAGCCCGAGAACTGCAACGCCGATGACCGCAAAGGCCAACGACACCACAAAAACGGTGCTGAACCCATTGGGGATCAACAGCAACACGAGGAAGGCAATCATTGGCCCTGCGGCCGCTCCAATGTTGTCCAACATCCTGTGCACGCCAAAAGAACGGGCCAAGTGTTCCGGTTGCGCTGAAACAGTGATCAGCGCATCACGTGGAGCCGTGCGGATGCCTTTGCCGATCCTGTCCCCGGTCACAATGGCTGCTATGGCCCAGAATCCTCCTGGGAACAGGAAACCTATCCTGGCGAGCATGGACAACCCATAGCCGGCCAATGCGATCCGTTTCGGGTGTCCGCTGCGGTCCGATGCCCAGCCCGCCGCGATCCTGACAATTGCACTCGCGCCTTGGTTAATGCCGTCAATGAATCCGAAAGCGATGGTTGACAGGCCCAGAAATCCTGTCACATACAGCGGGAGGATTGCCGTCACGGACTCGGACGACACGTCCGTCACCATGCTGACAAGGCCTAGCCACAGGATGACCGGAGACAAACGAAACGGCACCTCGCTGGATAGTGCCGTCGTGGCTCCCCGGGGCTTTTCCCGTTTGCCACCGCTGCGATCCGAAAGTGAGATGTACATGCGTGCCCCTAGTCCGCCGTCGTGTGCAGGCTGCCCAAAAGCTGGAAGCGTGAAACGCCGGTTCCGGTCACCGAAACCGACACCGTCACTGTGTCCGTGCCACGCACGAACCTCGCGGCGACGGCTCCATCCGGCGCGGGCGCATCCTCGGACCAGAAGCCTTGAGGGACCAAGGATTGGCGGAAGGCGGCCAGAACGTCTTCTTGCGGGGTGCCCACGATTCCGTCGGCAGTCAACTGCAGGACGTTGCCGGAGGTTGAGATGCTGGTGGAGCCCACTGTGGTCCCGGCCGGCATGGCCACAACGCTGCTCGGCCAGCCCTCCACCAGTGAGCCCTTCGCTGTGCCGGGTTTCGGCAGCGGGCCAGTGATAAGTGGGGCCGGTGCAGACGGCTCCGGCAGCCCGGTGGGTGTGGATGTGACCGGGGGCAGGACCTCAAGTGGCTTGGCTGTTGTACCGCCGTCGCCTCCACCGTCCGCCGGGCCACTTGCGGAACTGCCCGACGTCGGACTGCCGGAAGGAGGTGCACTGGCGCTGCCGGAAGCCGAGCCGTTCGAGGGGTTCGCACCAGGGCTCGAAGATGCCGGGCTTTGGGCCGTAACAGATCCGGGCTTCGAAGCCATCTGGTCCAGCACGAGAGCTACAGCGGCAATCAGCACTGCGAGGCAGATGCCCGCAATCACCAGTCGCCGCGCCATCATGGCTTGCCCGGACTTGCCGCGCCGCCAAGGAGCTCATGGGCCTTGGCCTCAAGCCCGTCGTCGACGAAATCGTAAATAAACGATGCCAACCAGATCACCACTGTCGCCGCGATCCAGCCGAAGATGCCATTGATGGTGAACCCATTGGAAAAGATGCTCGTCACCACAAGGATGGCGAAAGTGGCCAGCAGCCCGGCCAGCACCGTCAGGACCTTGGTGACCAGCCACGTACGCCGCTCGGCCCGCTGGACGTGACGGTGATGGAAAAAGGCCAGGATCAACGGCTTGACCAAAAGCGTGGCCGCCGTGAACACCACGACGGCCCAAAGAAACCCGGCTCCCAAACGGACCCCGGGAAGAACTGACGCCACCCACAACGTGATGGCGTTGAAAACCAGTGCGATGGCGATCCGAACCGCCAAGCTTTTCATGGGGACAGTCTGCCATTGCGATCCGGATTCCGGAACAGTTTTGGCCCTACCAACGCCCGTTTCGTGGCCGTGGCTGGCAAACCGGACACGTGTAGGAAGAGCGGTTCATGAATTGCTCACGTTTGATAATGCTGTGCAGGCCTGCTGCTTCGCAACGGCTGCACAACTCACCCGCGCGTCCGTAGGCATTGAGCGATCGGGCGAAGTATCCCGAATCGCCATTGACATTCACGTACAAGGAATCAAAACTCGTGCCTCCGGCCGCCAGTGCCGCGTTCAAGACGTCTTCCACGGCCTGCACAAGCCGGGCAGCATCGCTGCGGCGCAACGTGTCGGTAGGCCGGGCGTAATGGAGGCGCGCGCGCCAGAGGGCCTCATCCGCGTAGATGTTGCCAATCCCGGAAATGACCGACTGGTCCAGCAAGGCCCGCTTCAGGCCTGTCTTTCGGCTTTTGACTTTGCGGTAGAACGCCTCGAAGGAAAAGTAGGGGTCCAGCGGGTCCCGGGCAATGTGGGAGGCTTCATCAGCGATCTCAGGCAACGGCGTCTCGCCCAAGCCTCCAGGGCCGCCGTCGGGAGTTGGCACCAGGGACGTCACGAACAGGCCACCGAAAATACGCTGGTCCACAAATCGCAGTTGCTCCGGCATGTCCTCCACCGGGCTAAGGGAGATTCTGACTTTGAGATGCTTCTCGTCAGGGACATGGGGGTCCTGCATGAGCAATTGTCCACTCATCCCCAGATGAGCCATGAGCGCTACCTTGGGCAGGGTGCTGCCAACGGAATCCAGGCTGTCCATGGCGAGCGGCATCCAGAGAAACTTACCGCGGCGGACGACGTCCATCACCGTGGCGTGCTCAAGATTGCCGATGAAATCCTCTGTGCCAAGGGCATGCCGGCGGATGGAGCGGGAGTCAAGGACGTCAACCCCGGTGATCGTCCGGCCCCGGACCCAGCGGGCCAGGCCACGGCGAACCACTTCTACTTCGGGAAGTTCAGGCATTGGGTCTGTGGACTCGGCTTCAGGCGGAAGCGGGTCCGGCAGGAGCTTGGTCCAGGGCAGTCAGGGCACGCCAGGCATCGGCGGCAGCCTCCTGCTCGGCTTCCTTCTTTGAATGGCCCGCGCCGCGGCCATAAGGAGTCCCACCAATGTTCAGGACGGCCTCGAACGTACGCGCATGATCCGGGCCCGAGCCTTCCACGGCATAGTGGATTGCTCCGAGTTGGCGGCTGGCGGTCAGTTCCTGGATGCTCGTCTTCCAGTCGGTACCCGCTCCAAGGGCGCCGGCGTCCTTCAGGAGCGGGCCCACAAGGCGCATCACCAGCTGGCGTGCCGTTTCGATGTCGTTGGAGAGGTACGTCGCACCTATGAGCGCTTCCATCGTATCCGCGAGGATCGAGGCCTTGTTCTTGCCATCGGTGAGCTTCTCGCCCTGCCCGAGGTAAATGAACTCGCCCACGCCAAGCTCGCGACCGATACCAGCGAGGGCACGCGTGCTCACGACGGCGGATCGCCGCTTTGCGAGCTCGCCTTCAGGCAGCGCGGGGTTCTCGCGGTAGAGCGAATCGGTCACGGAGAACCCCAGAATGGAGTCGCCGAGGAACTCGAGACGCTCATTGGTGGGAATCCCACCGTTCTCATACGCGTATGAGCGATGTGTCAGAGCAAGACGAAGCGTCTCGGTGTCAATGGAGACACCGAGACGCTTCAGAAGCTCTTCAGTTGAAGACATCCTTTGTCAGCCTATGGGGCAGATTAGGCGTCTGCTACCTTGCGGCCCTTGTATTCAAGGAACAGCGCGGTGCCGGCAGAGTCAGTGACGACCTTTGCCTGGTGCGGCAGGCTGTAAGTAACCTGACCGTTTTCGATGGTCTTGACCAAGTTGGGGGCAGTTGCCTTCCACTGGGCACGGCGGGCGCGTGTGTTTGCGCGAGACATTTTCCGCTTGGGAACAGCCACGGCTATCTCATTTCTCTCTTAGTCCAACACTTACTAATCAGTTTGCCGGTCAGTCTTAGCCAGATCAGCTAGGGCAGCCCAGCGAGGGTCAATGACCTCGTGGTGGTGCCCCGGCTCGTCTTCCAGGCGTGCTCCACATTCGGAGCAAAGGCCCTGGCAGTCTTCCCGGCACACCGGCTGGAACGGCAGCATAGTGACAACTGCGTCCCGCAACACCGGCTCAAGATCGATCAGATCGTGCTCGACTCGACGTTGCTCTTCATCGTCTTCTTCGTCAGAAAGCTCGACGCCTTCATAGAAGAAAAGTTCTTGCACATTGACTTCAAGGTCATACGCAAGGGGATCCAGGCATCGACCGCATTCGCCGGTTACTTCGACGATTACGGATCCTGATACCAGAATTCCTTCGTGTACGGCCTCAAGGCGAAGATCCAACTCGACATCCGAGCCTTCCTTCACGCCAATGAGCGCCACACCAAGGTCACTTGGCGCAGGTACATGTTCGTTGAGTGTCCGCATGGTTCCTGGACTGCGTCCAAGGTCCTTGACTACCAGCGCCAAGGGCGAACTTGCATCTCGCTTAATGAGAACTCCTGTAGAACATATGACCGACGTACCATCTTAGCCTGATCAAGCCTGAGGACTCAAACCGGTG
Source organism: Arthrobacter sp. 1088 (assembly GCF_031455315.1). Lineage (NCBI taxonomy): Bacteria > Bacillati > Actinomycetota > Actinomycetes > Micrococcales > Micrococcaceae > Arthrobacter > Arthrobacter sp. 1088. The sequence goes on along the minus strand of NZ_JAVDSM010000016.1, from coordinate 60,218 downwards.
CCGGGCGCGCAAAGAACGCCACGGTTTCAGCTGGGATCCACCGCAAGAAGCTGCGAGGTACCTATCAAGACTACCCCCTTGCGGGAGGGTTACGTTCCAGACTCGCCAGCGAGGAGCCGCTTCAACACAGATTTCGGTACGAAATCCGAAATGTCACCGCCCAATACATTGACCTCTTTGATCAAGGTGGACGAAAGGTGGACATAGTGCGCTTCTGCCGGCAGGAAGACGGTCTCGACGCCGGTCAGCTGACGGTTCATGGTGGCCATCGGCAATTCGTAGTCAAAGTCCGAGGACGAGCGCAGGCCTTTCACGATTGCCGAAACACCCCGATGGCGGCAGTACTCGGCCAACAGCCCCTCCCCCATCGGCTCAACGATAATGCCTCGCAAGGATGCCAGCGTCTCGCGGGCCATCTCCATCCGGTCTTCGAGGCTGAAGCGGTACTTCTTGGCGTAATTGGTGGACACGGCCACGATGACTTCGTCAAACAGGCCCGCTGCCCGCGCGATGACTTCGAGATGTCCGTTGTGGATAGGGTCAAAGGATCCAGGGCATACCGCACGTCTCATGACACGAACCTACCCCATAGCTTCGCCGGGATACCATGGCTGACATGTCATCAGCAGGCAGGACTTTACCGCTTCATACGGGCCAGGCCTCCGCGCCATGGCAGCGGGCCGCCACCGGCGCCAACCTGCTTTCGCCTGACGGAAACCTCGGAGTGACCATCTTCGAGGAGATGACCACCTTGGCAATGTCCTCCGGCGCCATCAACCTCGGACAGGGTTTCCCCGACGAGGACGGGCCCACGGAGATCAAAGCCGCAGCGCAGGCAGCCATCGCCGCAGGAGCCAACCAATACGCACCCGGCAAGGGCACCACGGAGTTGCGCGAAGCTGTCGCGGAACACCAACTCCGGTTCTATGGACTCACTCCAGACCCGCAAACGGAAATCATCATCACTACCGGCGCCACCGAAGCCATAGCGGCGTCACTTTTGGCTTTCGTCCAGCCCGGTGACGAAGTCCTCACCTTCGAACCGTTCTATGACTCCTATGGAGCCATCATCGGATTGGCAGGGGCACAACATGTCACCGCTCCCCTGGCGGCCCCGGATTTCCTTCCGGACCCCGCCAGGCTGGAAGATGCCTTCAGCAGCCGGACCAGGGTGGTGCTCCTGAACAACCCGCACAATCCCACCGGCGCCGTTTTCCCCCAGGAGGTCCTGGAAAAGGTGGTTGAGCTGGCCATCAAGTACGACGCCATCATTGTCAGCGACGAAGTCTACGAGCACCTCACCTTCGGCGTAACACATATTCCAGTCGCTTCCATGCCTGGGGCTGCGGAACGGACCCTCACAATCTCCTCTGCAGGAAAGACCTTCTCCTTCACCGGGTGGAAAATCGGGTGGCTTAGCGGCCCCCAGGACCTGGTTGCCGCCGTCCGCACCGTCAAACAGTTCCTGACATACAGCTCGGGCACGCCGTTCCAAAGCGCCATCGCGGTGGGACTTGCCCTTCCCGACACGTTCTACACCGGGATAGCCGAAACGCTTCGCCACAAACGCGACATCCTCTCCGAGGGCCTTCGCGCTGCAGGATTCAACGTCTTCACGCCTCGCGGTACGTACTTCGTCAACGTCGACACAGAACCACTGGGCATCAAGGACTCCGTGGACCTGGCACGCCGGTTGCCAGGCCTGGTAGGTGTCGCCGCGATCCCGGTTCCTGTTTTTTGCCACCCTGAAGGAGCGCAGCGAACCCGCAGCCTGTTGCGTTTCGCCTTCTGCAAGAAAACCAGCGTCCTGGAAGAAGCGGCCGAACGATTGTCCGCACTTAAGGACCTGCTCTGAACCGCAACGACTCCGGCCGCCATCACGCCACGCGTTTCCTGCGGACCACAGGGCAGCACGCCACTGTTGATGCCGATACGCTCATTGAAGGCAGTTACATCCTCAGCATCGGTGGTGCTGAACAATCCCACGTGAACATGGCCAACCCCGCGGAGATCTTCTACGAATATCTTCGCCGGATCGCTCATGTGGTGGATCTGGCCGCAGAGCCTGGTGAACCGCTCTCCGTGCTTCACCTCGGCGCCGGCGCCCTGACTTTGGCCCGATACATCCAGGCAACGCGTCCAGGTTCAGACCAGTATGCAGTGGAACTCGAACGCGAATTGCTGGACTTCGTCCTGCAAAAGCTGCCCATGCCGGCGGGCACGCGGCTGCACACCCATATAGGCGACGCACGCGAGGCGCTGGCCGAACTTCCCGCCAACGTGGAGTTCGACGTCGTCATCCTTGATATCTTCTCCGGGCCGGAAGCACCAGCCCACATCGCGTGCAGGGAGTTCTACGAAGAGGCCGCTGCCCGCTTGCGGCCAAACGGCGTACTGATCGTGAACGTCGGCGACGAACCGGCGCTAACCCTGGTGCGAAGCCAGGTAAAAGCCCTCCGGCAAGCCATGGCGGACGTTATCGCATTTGCCGAGACGGGAATGTTCGCGGGGCGCTACCCCGGCAACATCATCCTGGTGGGCACCCGAACGCCATGGCCGGCAGCGTGGACCAGCGCGCTACTCTCGCGCGGCCCACACCCGGCAACAGTCCTCCACGGCGTGGACCTGGACAGAATTTCAGGCTAGGAGGGTTCAGCGAACCACAGCTTGGTCTCGCCGTACTTCTTGTCAGCGAAACACTCCAGCGCTTCAGGCCAGTCCGGTTCGGCACTCCTGGACGACCTCTCCACCACCACGACCGCCCCTTCATCCAAGTGGGGCGACAACTTGGCCAGCACGGCACTCAACGCTGGTTCGTCCAGCGGATATGGCGGATCCAGGAACACCAGGTCCCACACATCGCGTGCTGTGGCGCGCTCCAGGAAAGACTCCACCTTGGACCGATGGACTGAAACTTTCTTGCCGCCCAGGATTTGGTTGACCAAATCCGCGTTGCGTTGGCAGGCATCACTGGCCTTGGCATCGAATTCCACCAGATCCACGCTGCGGGCGCCCCGGCTGGCGCTTTCCACACCCAGGGCTCCGGAACCGGCATAGAGATCCAACACCCGGGAATCATCGATGACAGCCAAAGACTCGAGCCGGGAAAACAGTGCTTCCTTAACACGGTCCGTAGTGGGCCGCGTTGCGGTCCCGGGCACGCTCGTAAGCGGATTCCCACCAGCAACTCCGGCAATGATCCGGCTCACAGCGCCTCTCCATTGCCGGTGCCCGACCGTTTAGCACTGCGCGTACCCGGGGATTCTCTAACCGCGTTCAAGGAACGCCTCCTTTTCAGGGTTCAAGTATTCATCAATGGTCGCGGCCAGGACCGGCTGGTGACGCAGGGCCGGGTCCTGGGCAACAAGGGCCTGTGCGTCCGCGCGTGCACGGGCAATCAGGTCTTCGTGCTCCAGGACACGCAGCAGCTTAAGCGTGGACCGCCCACCTGATTGCGAGGCGCCCAGGATATCGCCCTCACGGCGGAGTTTCAGGTCCTCCTGGGAGAGCTCGAACCCGTCGGTGGTGGACGCCACGGCATCCAGTCTTCGACGGCTCGGGTGCCCCGGCTCCAAAGTAGTGACCAGCAGGCACGTCCCCGGCAGACCGCCACGGCCAACCCGGCCACGAAGCTGGTGGAGTTGGGAAATACCAAAACGATCGGCGTCCAGGATGACCATCAAGGTGGCATTGTGAACATCGACACCCACCTCGATAACCGTGGTGGAGACCAGCACCTTGGTCTGGTTTGCCGCGAACGAAGCCATGGTTTCGGTTTTTAGCAGCGGGTCCTGACGACCATGGAGGGGCGCCACAGGCACCCCTGCCAAAGACGGCTCCTGAACCAGGCTTTCGACGACGGCCGTCACCGAAGCGAGCTCGCGGGCCGGACCTTCGTCCGAGAGTTCGGCGTCGCTTGGTTCCGCTTCGCCCGGGCTGAAGTCCCCGTCGTCGTCCGAGCCGATCTTGGGACATACAACGTAGACCTGATGACCGGCGTCGACTTCTTCCCGTGACCGTTTCCAGATTCGATCCGCCCAGCCCGGGTTCTCGGCAAGCCCCACAACATGGGTGGAAATAGGCGCCCGCCCAGCGGGAAGTTCATCGAGGATGGAAGTTTCAAGATCGCCGAACACGGTCATCGCCACTGTGCGGGGAATAGGCGTGGCAGTCATAACCAGCAGATGCGGCGGACGTTGGGCCTTGGCACGCAATGCGTCACGTTGCTCCACGCCGAAGCGGTGCTGCTCGTCCACCACGATCAAGCCGAGGTCCTGAAAACTGGTTTTGTCGCTCAACAGAGCGTGGGTTCCGATCACGATGCCTGCGTTTCCTGAAGCGGCATCGAGCATGGCCTGTTTTCGCGCCGCCGTTGGCATGGACCCGGTCAGCAGGGTCACCTGGACACCAGCCCGCCCGGCCTCATCACCGATGCCGGTTCCGAGCATCCCGGTACCGCCAAAAAGGTGATCGCGGGCCAGCGGCCCCAGGGTCCTGCGGATGGACTCGAAATGCTGCGCAGCCAAAACTTCCGTGGGCGCCAGGAGCGCCGCCTGCCCTCCCGCGTCAACCACCTGCAGCATCGCCCGCAGCGCCACAATAGTCTTGCCCGAGCCGACCTCACCCTGCAGGAGTCGATTCATGGGGGTGTCCTGGCCAAGTTCTTCTGAAAGCGTCTTTCCCACCGCTGTCTGGCCGGCAGTGAGCGTGAAGGGCAGGTTCCGGTCGAACTCTTCCAGCAGGCCGCCGCTGACTGGACGCCGGGCTGTGGCTTCCTCTGCAGCAAGCTGGGCACGTCGTCGCGCCAAAGCCGCCTGCAGCACCAGCGCCTCCTGGTAGCGGAAGCGTTCCTGCGCCCGCTGCCAGTCTCTGGCAGTCTCAGGCGAGTGGATCAGGCGATAAGCATCAGCCACGCTCAGCAGTCCGTCCCTGCTGACAATGGACTCCGGGAGGGGATCCGCCAAGGCATCGAGGTCAAGGGTTTGCAGCAACGCCGTAATCACCTTGTGAATGGACCAGCTTGTCAGCTTTGCCGTTGCGGGATAGACAGGGATAGGCATCGCTGCCAACTTTTCAGGGTCAATGGAGCCGTCAGCATCCGGATCCTCATCCAGCAACAGGAAGTCCGGGTTGGTCAGCCCCAAGGCGCCCCCATACCGGGTCACCTTGCCGGAAAACATTGCCCGGCGGCCCGGAAGGAGTTCCGCCTTGGCCCGGAACCCATTGAAAAAACTGACTTTCAAGGTGCCAGGAACGTGGCTTCCACCGGCTTCATCAGTCACTACGACGTCCGTAATGGAACCTCTTCGGGCACGCATCTGACGTGTGCTGTTGGACAGGACCCGCGCAATCAGCGTGACTTCCTCGTCCAGGGGAAGATTACTGATGGGAGTAAGTTCGCCCCTGCTCAAGTACCTGCGCGGAAAGTAGTTAAGCAGCGCGCCGGTCGTCTTGAGGCCAAGGTGCTTGTCAATGACGGACGCCGAGCGCTTGCCGATCCTGCGTTCCAGGGGCAGTTCCAGCTCAGTATTCATGCCGTGACTGGCCCGGGATGCTGTTGGGTTCTGCAGTTTGTGTTGCTTCAAAATCCCGGGACCCGTCTTCAAAATCCCGCGACCCGTCTTCATATTCCCGGGGCAGGGCAAGCTGGCTGACGGCAATTTCCGTTGGCTCCCCCAGAGACCTGATGAGCGCTACGGCCGGCGCGGGATCAGGTACGTGGACATGCACACGCCAACGATAACTGGCCTCAGCGGTGGATTCGTCGTCGTCTGGATGGTGACCTGTAGTGCCAACCTGGCTCATGATGACGGAATCACCCATCTCGTCCAGGCGTTGGCGCAGCACGGCCGCGTCCAAGGGCGAAAGGCTGATGGTACACATGACTTCCACGCCGTCGTCGGCCGGCATCTGCTGGTGGATGTGCGGATCCTGCAGCTGGTAGCCGTGGAGGCCATCGAGGAGCTCATCCTGCAGTTCTTCGCCGAGCACTGCGGAGCGGAGACAGTCCAGCACCAGCAACATACCTACGCCCCCGGCGTCCACCACATGCGCCGCCTGCAGGGGTGCGAGTTCGTCCTCTGTGCGTACAACGGCCTGGAAGGCGGCTTCCACCACTGCATCCAAGGCAACGCCCAGCGCGTGGTTGCTGTCATCGCCGTTCTGGGAAGAATCCGCTGCCTGGGCTGCATGGGCCGCTGCTTCAAGGACGGACAGCATGGTTCCGGACACTGGTTCGCTCAAGGCCGACCAAGCCCGGATCTGGGCCCTGTTAAGGGCTGTGGCCAGCAGCGGCGCACTCAGGCGCGCTTTTCCGGACAGCGGCTCCGCCGCAGCGCACAGGAAAACAGCAAAAAGGGTGCCGGAGTTACCCCTTGCCTGTTCCATGGCGGCCTGACCAGCGCGTGACAGCACAGCACCGACGTCGTTGCCGGTTTCGACAGCGTCCGAAGCGGTGCCGGCCACCGCGGCCACAGCTGCGCGCGCCGTCAGGTAAAGGTTGGTCCCAGTATCACCGTCTGCGACGGGAAAGATGTTGATCGCGTTCAGGCGGTCGCTATGGTTGCCCAGGACCACCTCTGTCTTGCCGAGCCAACGTTTCATGGCGTGCGCATTCGCGGCGATCTTAGTCTGCAAAATGATCCCATCCCACGGTGTCAGCAGCTTGTCCGGCAATCCGGACGCCGGTGCCTTGAGACTGGGCAACGGCCTGAACTGAGCCTATCGCAGTAAAGCCCTCCGGCAGCTGAATTCCGGCTGGGAAGGTAGCCAGCAGCCCGTGGTCCTCTCCCCCGCCCAGCACCCATGGCATGGCATCCACACCCAGCAAGGCGGCAGCTGGTTCCAGTGGAACTGCATGGGCCTTCAACGCAACAGCGTCAAAGTCCAGGATGACGTTGCTTGCCGCGGCGAGCCGACCGCCGTCTCGCAGCAGACCATCTGAAATGTCCATCATTGCTGTTGCGCCCGAACGTGCGGCAAGCGGCCCGGCAGCCAACGGCGGCAATGGCCGGCATTGGCTATCCAACAGGGCACGCTGCCCAGCAGAGAGGTCTGTTAGGGTGACATCGCTTTCCAACAGCGCCAGACCTGCGGCAGCACGCCCCAGGGTACCTGCCACTGCCACGACATCTCCCGGCTTTGCCCCGGAACGTAGTACGGGATCCTCTCCAGCCAAAGTACCGACGACGGCGACGGTCACCGCAATCTCCCGGCCACGGCCGAGGTCTCCTCCTGCGACGGAGCAATCAGGAACCCCCAGCCCGATGATTCCAGCGGTGAGGCCGTCCGCGAAGTCCTTCACCCATTGAACTGGTGTGGCCGGCGGCATGGTCAGGCTCACCACCAGCGAGGTGGCCGTTCCGCCCATGGCGTTGATATCGCTAAGGTTCTGTGCCGCGGACTTCCATCCGACGTCGTATCCTGTGGTTCGATAGCCGTTGTTCCACTCCAGCCTGAAGTCCTGGTCCTGGGTCTGGGTATCGATGGAAATCAGTGTGCGGCCGTCTGTGGCGGCAACCAGGGCGGCGTCGTCGCCGGGACCCAGCAGGACGCTGGGGCTGCTGTTGAGTCGGGGGAAGATCAGGGCAAGGAGGTCGGACTCCGACAGATCTGCGACTGTTGGACGTTCTTCGGATGGCTGAACTTCGGATGGCTGTTTTGGGGGCACGGCTCTACGCTATCGCGGGACACCGACAAAATATCGCCGGAGCCTGCACCGGGCGCACCATCGGCAATGTGACCCTCGTAACGAGTGCACCAACCTCATGCCGGGCGGCTGCGTGGGCGGGATAGGCTTGAATGATGCACCGAAAGACCCTTCCGCGGACTGCCGTGGCCTTCAGCTTGGCCGCAGCGTCCGTGCTCGCAGTTTCAGCCTGCGCCCCCACTGTGGACGTCACGGCGGCAACCGACGCCGCCAATCCGGCCTGCGCCCCGATGATGGTGGCGCTCCCGGACAAAATCGGCGATGCCGCACTCCGCAAGACCAACAGCCAGGCCACTGCTGCGTGGGGCGATCCTTCCCAGATCATCCTGCGCTGCGGTGTCAACGTCCCTGGACCAACCACTGACCGTTGCGTCAGCGTAAATGACATCGACTGGGTGATCAAAGAAGGCGATGGCGTCTATACCCTGACCACCTTTGGACGCGAACCGGCAACGGAAATCCTCGTCGATCCGGTCAAATTGGAAGCCGCCAACATCAGCTCGGCCACAGTCCTCACCGAACTCGCAGCCGCTGCCGGGAAGATCAAAGCAACGCGCCATTGCGTGGGCCAGGAAGACCTGCAGAACCTCCCGACCGCCAAATAGCGGGGGCTCAACCGGCTAAAGGGCAGCTGGCGCCGGTCCTGCCTATCGACACCAGCCGCTGCCGGCTTGGGTTAACGCAGGCCCGTTTTGCGGGTCAGGGCCAGATGGATGAGTTCATCGATCAGCTCCGGATACGGCAAACCTGAAGCCGCCCACATCTGCGGGTACATGCTCTTCGGAGTGAAGCCGGGCATGGTGTTGATTTCGTTAATAATCAGCTCACCCGCGGGCGTGTAGAAGAAGTCCACCCGGCTCAGTCCTTCCGCGCCCACGGCATCGAAGGCGGCAGCGGCCAATTCCCGGACGCGCGCAATGGCCTCGTCCGGCATATCGGCCGGGCAACTCAACGCGGCAGCACCATCTTCGACATATTTGGCAGCGAAGTCATAGAACTGGTGTTCGCCGGGAGCCACCGCAATTTCGCCGGGCATGGAGGTACGGGGCGCATCGGTACCCCTGCCCTGCAGCACAGCGCACTCGATTTCACGCCCTGCAATGCCGGCTTCAATGACCAATTTCAGGTCGTGGCGGCGGGCTTCCTCGATGGCAGCGTCCAGCCCCTCCAAAGAATCCACCTTGGAAATTCCCATGGAGGAGCCGGCACGGGCAGGCTTGACGAAAACCGGGAAACCGAGCTTGTCCACGCGCTTGCGGACAGCCTCGGCGTCCGTGAGCCACTCGCGGTCCGTGACGGCGATATAAGGCCCCACCGTCAGTCCAGCGGCTTCGAAAACTACTTTCATGAAGTGCTTGTCCATGCCTACTGCCGAGGCAAGCACGCCGGCACCAACATAACGTGTGTCGGATAGCTCCAGGAGGCCCTGGACGGTTCCGTCCTCGCCCCAAGGGCCATGGAGCAAAGGAAAGACGACGTCCACGGAGCCGAGTTCCTCGGGTATGGCATTTGGCGCGGTCACGATGAGCTGGTGCTCGCCGCCCACCTCTGCCAACGTGACAGTCCGGTCCGACGGCGATACCTCAGGAAGTGCGGACGAGCTCAAGGACCACTGGCTGGTGTCCCCTGATGCAAGGACCCACTGTCCGGACTTGGCAATACCAATGGGCACGACGTCGTACTTGCTCTTGTCAATGGCACCCATGACGCCTGCCGCCGTCACGCAGCTAACAGCGTGTTCGCTGGAACGTCCGCCGAAAAGGACCGCCACACGGGGTCGACGGCCGGTTACGGGGGTGGATTCTTCAGTCACAATCAGTAGTCGCCTTCGGACTTCAGGGCCCGGGCCAGCAATCGCGGCCCCAGGTCATCAACGGACATTTTGCCTTCAAGCACCGCCACAACGGCGGCCGTAATGGGCATTTCGACATTCAGTTTGCCAGCCAATTCATGCACGGCAGGGCCGGACTTAATACCTTCAGCGGTTTGCGTCATCTGTTCAGCCACCTGCTCGAGGCTAAGCCCCTCGCCCAATAGCCTTCCAGCTGTGTGATTGCGGGAGAGGGCAGAGGAGCACGTTGCAACGAGGTCGCCGAGCCCCGCGAGACCCGCCATGGTGTGGGCCTCTCCACCCAGCGCCAAGGCAAGCCGGGACGTCTCAGCGAGGCCTCGCGTGATGACTGACGCTTTGGTGTTGTCACCCATTTGGCGCCCCTCGCAAATACCTACAGCAAGGGCAATCACATTCTTGACGATCCCGCCGATCTCCACGCCCACAACATCGGTGCTGGTATAGGGACGGAAGTACGGTGCGGTGCAGCAGAGCGCGATTGCGGCGGCCGTATCGGCGTCACTGCAGGCAACTACAGACGCAGTGGGTTGTTCCCTGGCAATCTCCATGGCGAGGTTGGGTCCGGAGACCACCACCACACGTGATTCCGGGATGCCTAGCTCCTGGGCGATGACCTCGCTCATGCGTGCGTCAGTCCCCAGTTCGAGGCCCTTCATCAGCGATACGACAATTGCGTCCGGGGCGAGCAGGCGCTTCCATTCCCCCAACTGGGGCCGCAGCGATTGGGCCGGCACGGCAAGGACCACGAGACCGGCATCCTGCAGGACCTCTGCAACATCCGTGGATGCGGTGACTGCGTGGGGAAGTTCGATGTCCTTCAAGTACTGCTCATTGCGGTGCTCAGCATTGATCTGATCAACCACCCCTGCGCGCCGCCCCCAAATCCGGATCCTCCGCTCCACCCCGGTAGTGGAAGCAGCATCCGCGAGGATCTTGGCGAACGTAGTTCCCCACGAACCTGCGCCAAGTACAGCTACGGTATCCGGAGCAGGGACACGGCTTTCAATAACCGTCATTTGCTGCCCTCCGGTTCCGGGTTCTCAAGAGATGCATCGTTGCCAGCGGGTTCTGCAGCCTTTTCAGGCGCTTCGCCGCGTGCAGCGTTTGAACCACGCTCCACGAACCGGCCATGTTTGGCCTGCTTATGAACGGCCGGATCCCAGCGTTCGGCGGGCGGCTCCTCGCCCCGCAGGGTTGCCAGGAGCTCGGTTACCGCCTCCATGATGACGTCTGTAGCTTCGGACAGCGTGGCACGGTCCATGGGCCGGTCCGCGAAAGCGCTCAGGTCCACGGGCTCACCTACGAGAACCCTGACGGTCTTTCGAGGGAAGACGTGGAAACGCTTGGCATATCGGGGGAAAACCTCATGGGCGCCCCAGTGGGCCATCGGAACAACCGGTGCACCTGTCTGCAATGCCAGGCGGGCAGCGCCAGTGTGGCCCTTCATCGGCCACAGGTCCGGGTCCCGGGTCAGGGTTCCCTCGGGGTAGATAATGATGGCACCTCCGGCGTCCACCACCTCTTGGGCGATTTGCAGCGAGCGGTTGGCTCCCGCCGTCGAGCGTTCAACCGGAATCTGGTTCGTCGCCCGCAGCAAGGCTCCCAGCACAGGTGCTTTGAAGAGGCCTGCCTTCGCGAGGAAATGCGGAGGACGCTTCTGGTTGTAGAGCATGTGCCCGATCACGACGGGATCAATTTCGGTGCAGTGGTTCGGTGCTGCGATGAAGCCGCCCGCGGGGAGCTTCCCGGTGCCCTCCCACTTCTTGCCCATCAGGAGGTTCATCAACGGACGCGCAATGCCCGCCAGGAGCATGAACGTAGCCCGGCTCTTGGCCGATTCCTTCAAAGGGTCCCCCGCTACTTGGTGGTGATGATGTCGAAATCGGCGCCCAGGCCAGCGAGCTTCTCCGTAAAGCGCTCGTATCCACGGTTGATGATATCGATGCCTGTGACCCTGGAGGTGCCGGTCGCGGCCAAAGCTGCAATGAGGTGGCTGAAGCCGCCACGAAGATCGGGGATGTCAATCTCGGTCCCCCGCAGCGGCGTAGGCCCGGAGATCACTGCGGAATGCAGGAAGTTCCTCTGGCCGAAGCGGCAGGGAACACTGCCAAGGCACTCACGGTGGACCTGGATGTTTGCACCCATCCGGGCCAGGGCATCGGTGAAGCCGAAACGGTTCTCATAGACCGTCTCATGCACAATCGACACGCCCTCCGCCTGGGTCAAAGCCACCACCAGGGGCTGCTGCCAGTCAGTCATGAAGCCTGGGTGCACATCCGTCTCCAGGACCAGCGGGGAAAGCTTGCCTCCGGGGTGGTAAAAACGGATGCCGTCATCACCAATGTCCATGCCGCCCCCCACCTTGCGGTAGGTGTTCAGGAAGGTCATCATGTCCCGCTGTGAAGCACCTTCAACAAAAATGTCGCCACGCGTAACCAACGCGGCCGAGGCCCAGGACGCAGTCTCGTTCCGGTCCGGAAGCGCCCGGTGGTTGTAGCCACCAAGGTCCTTGACACCCTCGATGCGGATGGTCCGGTCAGTCTGGACACTGATGATGGCGCCCATTTTCTGCAGCACGGCGATGAGATCTATGATCTCCGGTTCGGTCGCAGCCCCGCTGAGTTCCGTGATTCCTTCCGCGCGCGTAGCGCTCAGCAACACCTGCTCGGTTGCGCCCACTGATGGATAGGGAAGGGAGATCTTGGCGCCGTGCAGTCCGTTGGGTGCGGAGATGTGGATGCCGCCCGGGCGCTTTTCCACAACGGCGCCAAACTGGCGCAGGACGTTCAGATGGTAGTCGATAGGACGGTCGCCAATCTTGCAGCCGCCAAGGTCCGGAATGAAAGCCTCTCCGATCGCATGGATCAGGGGGCCGCACAGCAGGATCGGGATGCGTGAATCGCCGGCATGCGCGTCAATGGCGGTGCTGGATGCCGTTTTGGCATCCTTCGGATTCAGTGTCAGATCACCCGTATCGGGGTCCTTGACCACAGTCACCCCGTGGAGCTTCAGCAGGCTGGTAACAACCTCCACGTCCTTGATTTCCGGCACGTTCCGAAGCACTGATGGTTCGCTGCCCAGCAACGCCGCCACCATGGCCTTGGGCACAAGGTTCTTGGCACCGCGAACGGTCACCCGCCCTGTCAACGGGACGCCACCGCGGATTGTCAGAACACTACTCATCTATACCGGTTTCCTCACGACTACTCGCCCCCCATACTTACAAAGGCTCCAGCTAAGCATAGAAGCTCGGGTTACCTAACCGAAATGGAGCTGCCCCGTGCCGGGCAGATCCTGTATCCACCAATCCTCCGAAAAAAAGACCGGTGAGCCCACCCTGGGGGCCCACCGGTCCTCGTTCCGCAGCATTCAGCCGCCGACGAATTCGTCAGCTTTTCGCCGGAAGTGTCTTCGGCTTGAACGAGGGCCTTGTGGCCTCGTAGGCGGTGATGTCTTCTTCGTGCTGCAGGGTGAGCCCGATGTCGTCGAGGCCTTCCAGGAGCCGCCAGCGCGTGTAGTCGTCGATCTCGAACGGAGCCACGACGTTGCCGCATTCCACCGTCTTGGAGACCAGGTCCACCTTGACCTCAGTGCCGGGAGCGTTCTCCAGGATCTTCCAGATGAGCTCGATGTCATCCTGTGCCACCTGGGCTGCCAGCAGTCCCTGCTTGCCTGAGTTGCCGCGGAAAATATCGGCGAAACGTGAGGACAGCACAGTTTTGAAGCCGTAGTCCTTCAACGCCCAGACAGCGTGCTCACGGGAGGAACCCGTCCCAAAGTCCGGGCCGGCCACCAGCACCGAGCCGGCCTTGAACGGGGCCTGGTTGAGGATGAACGACTCGTCCTTGCGCCAGGCGGCGAAGAGGGCGTCTTCGAAGCCGGTGCGCGTGATGCGCTTGAGGTAGACCGCCGGAATGATTTGGTCGGTATCCACATTGCTCTGGCGCAGCGGAACGCCGATGCCGGTGTGGGTAGTGAATGCTTCCATGGGATCCTCCTAGACTGCGGTTCCGGTCAATGTGCCTGCAGAAGCCGGCTCAAGGTCCGACGGCGAGCTCAGCGTTCCGCGGACGGCTGTCGCGGCAGCCACCACGGGAGAGACAAGGTGCGTACGGCCGCCCTTGCCCTGGCGGCCCTCAAAGTTGCGGTTGGACGTCGAGGCGCAGCGCTCCCCCGGCTCCAGTTGGTCCGGGTTCATGCCAAGGCACATCGAGCAACCGGCGAAGCGCCACTCGGCTCCGAAATCCTTGAAGACTTTATCCAGGCCCTCGGCTTCGGCTTCGAGCCGGACACGGGCGGAACCCGGCACCACGAGCATGCGGATATCCGGGTCCTTCTCGCGGCCGCGGATGATGTCGGCGGCAGCACGAAGGTCCTCGATGCGGGAATTGGTGCAGGAGCCCAGGAAGACGGTATCCACGCGGATGTCTTTCATGGGGGTGCCCGCCTCAAGGCCCATGTACTGCAGCGCGCGCTCGGCGGCAGCCTTGGCGTTCTCGTCGCCGAAGTCCTCCGGGGACGGAACCTTGGCTGACAGCGAAACGCCCTGGCCGGGGTTGGTGCCCCAGGTGACGAACGGCTCGAGAGTGTTCGCATCGAGGTCCACTTCGACGTCGAACGTCGCGTCGGCGTCAGTGTGCAGCGTGTTCCAGTACTCGACGGCGGCGTCCCAGTCAGCGCCTTCTGGCGCATGCGGACGGCCCTGCATGTAGTCGTAGGTGATCTGGTCCGGAGCCACCATTCCGGCACGCGCGCCGGCTTCGATGGACATGTTGCAGATGGTCATCCGGGCATCCATCGACAGGGCCCGGATGGCAGAGCCGCGGTATTCCAGGACGTAGCCCTGGCCTCCGCCGGTACCGATCTTGGCGATGACGGCCAGGATGATGTCCTTGGCGGTAACTCCCGGGCGCAGCGTCCCCTCAACGTTGATCGCCATGGTTTTGAACGGCTTCAAGGACAGCGTCTGGGTTGCCATCACGTGTTCGACTTCAGAGGTTCCGATGCCCATGGCAAGTGCACCGAAGGCGCCGTGCGTGGAGGTGTGCGAGTCGCCACACACCACGGTCATGCCCGGCTGGGTCAGGCCCAGCTGCGGACCCACGACGTGCACGATGCCCTGCTCCTTATCGCCGAGCGAGTGCAGGCGGACGCCGAATTCCTTGCAGTTGGCGCGCAGCGTTTCAATCTGCGTGCGGCTGGTGAGGTCCGCGATGGGCTTGTCGATGTCCAGGGTGGGAGTGTTGTGGTCCTCCGTGGCAATGGTGAGGTCGGTGCGTCGCAGCTTGCGGCCGGCAAGGCGCAGCCCCTCGAAAGCCTGCGGTGACGTCACCTCGTGGACCAGGTGCAAGTCAATGAAAAGAAGGTCGGGCTGGGCATTGGCTCCTTCGCCTTCACCCTTGCGCACTACGTGCGCGTCCCAGACTTTCTCGGCCAGTGTCTTTCCCACGGCCTTGCTCCCTTCACTGAAGTTGGATGTTCTTCATCCGCTGAACTGTTCTTCGAACCACTGAACTCTTCGAACCACTGAAGCAGCACTGTTGCAAAATAGGCCAGTGAAACAACTTGCATCTCAGATATTGAGACGGCAATATCATTACATGGACAATTCTAGTGGAGTCGGGGTCATTGATAAAGCGGCCCAAGTACTCGATGCCCTCGAGGCCGGGCCAACGACACTTGCGCAACTTGTAGCGGCCACGGGCCTCGCCCGGCCCACCGTTCACCGGCTCGCGCTGGCCTTGGTCCACCACCGGCTGGTCAGTCGCGACATCCAGGGACGCTTCGTTCTGGGCAGTCGCCTGGTGGAGCTCGCATCCGCGGCTGGCGAAGACCGGCTCATCGCCTCTGCCGGGCCCGTACTCATCCAACTGCGGGACGCTACCGGCGAGAGCGCCCAGATTTTCCGCAGGCAGGGCGATTGGCGCGTATGCGTTGCCTCAGCGGAGCGTCCGATCGGGCTGCGCGATACCATTCCGGTGGGAACCCAGCTGTCCATGAAAGCCGGCTCGGCCGCACAGGTCCTCCTCGCCTGGGAAGACCACGACCGCCTGCTGGAAGGATTGCAGAACGCCCGCTTTACGCCCACCGTCCTGGCAGGAGTACGACGCCGGGGCTGGGGTCAGAGCCTGGGCGAACGCGAGCCAGGGGTCGCCTCGGTTTCCGCTCCGGTCCGTGGACCCTCGGGAAGGGTCATAGCCGCGGTTTCCATTTCAGGTCCGATTGAGCGCCTCACGCGCCAGCCAGGACGATTGCACGCCGAGGTCGTCTGCAATGCCGCCCGGGTACTGACAGAGGCTTTGCGCAAGAACAACGACTAGACCTGCCGTTATTGAAGGGGGACGTCCATGACCACCTACGCAGTATTCCTTAGGGGCATCAACGTCAGCGGGATCAACATCAAGATGGCCGAACTGAAATCAGCACTTAAGGGCTATCCATTCTCTGACGTCAAGACGCTGCTGGCGAGTGGAAACGTTGTCCTGAAGAGTGATTTGAGCATCAAGGATGTCAAGGTCCAGTTCGAAAAGTGCCTGCGTGAATCCTTCGGCTACGACGCCTGGGTCGTTGTCCTCACTGCTTCGCGGGTGTCCGAACTCGTGGATGCCTGCCCGTACCCTGCCGACGACAAGGCCACGCACAGCTACATCACCCTCACCTCCGACAAAGCCATGCTGGACGAACTCTTTGAGGCCGGCGAGGCCCTTGGTGGCGTGGAACAGGTGCGGCTTGGACCGGAAGCTTCCGCATGGTTGGCACCCGCCGGAGGAACCTTGGCCAGTCCCTTCAGCAAACTCTCCGCCAAGCCGCGGTACAAGGCCAGCACCACAACGCGGAACCTTCGGACGTTGATCAAAGTCAAGGACGCTGCGGCCGCTCTCTAGAGGTATCCCTATCCTTTACGCGCGGCTTTCAAGGCTGCATTGAAGGCACCCAAACGGGCAATCTCCACCTCCACCGGCTCCACGATGCGCCGCTCAGCTACGCCTGCTATTGCCGCTTTCAGCCTCTTGGCCACGCCCTTGGCGCGCACGCGCGCGGCCCAGCCGCCGATGATTCTGCCGAAGATGGCCAGAACGATCCCCAGAACCACACCACAGGCCACCATCAACGTAGGCCAGGGCCATCCTTCAGTCCTCGGCACCTCCGGAACAGGCATTTGGAAATAGCCGAGCGCTGCCAGGACCCCAAGCCATCCAAGGCCACCAACTGCCAGGAGAAGCGCGATCCATTGGAGTGAGTTGAACAACAACCACCAGAAGGGACGTTTTGACGTTTTGAGATCCGTCCCGGCGATGGCTTGGTCCAGGGCATCCGGCAGTTGCTCGCGGCCTCCCCTGGCCACGCCACGGATGGATGCCCGCCAGGGGCCAGGAGCGCCGTCAGAAGCCTCATCCACAAAATCACGCACGGCTGCATCTGTCCTCGCTCGTTCGGGTGCGCCGGCTACCGGCAAGGAAGTCCGGTTGAGCTCGGGCCTGGTGTCCTGCCTGCCCAGATTCAGCCTCCTCAGGGGATCCGGCCGGAAGCGCAGCAACCATCGCGTCACGGGCCATCCCGTCCTCCGCGCCGATTCCCTCTTGAATGATCGCGCTACCGCATCAACCACCACAGGTACGTTGGCCGCCGACGACAATTCATTGGCGAGCTTGGCCTTGGTGCTTGCCTTGATGCCGCGGGCCTCGCCTGCACCCGAAGCCATGGACAGTTCGGCTGCAGCCTTGGAGACATCGGCAGCCAGGCGTTTTGTGGTTGCCTCCCGCTGGGTCACGACGTCCCGGATGGCACCACGGACGGCGTCGATGCCTTCGCCGGACAGTGCCGAGGCGCCCAGGACGCGAACGTCCGCCAGACCGTCGCGCTCCAGGATTCCTTTCAGGGAATGAAGCACATCAGCGGTGTCCGCGTCATTGAGCTTGTCTATCTGGTTCAGGACAACAAGTGTGACTGCTCCATGGGAGGCCATCGGGCGCAGGAAGTCGTTGTGCACGGCGGCATCTGCATACTTCTGCGGGTCCAGTACCCAGACCAGGACATCCACCATCCCGACCATGCGCTGGACTACCTCCCGGTTCTCCACTTTCGTTGAGTCAAAGTCGGGAAGGTCCAGCAGGATCAGGCCGCTCTCGGCAGTGGCCAGGCCTGGGAGCCCAGGCAGGCTGTGGCGCTCCTGCACTCCGAGCCAGTCCAGCAGCGGCCCGCTTCCTTCCTCGCCCCAAATTCCCGCCAATGGCGCGGATGTCGTGGGTCGACGGGCCGCCGCGGTTGCGAGATTGCTGCTGGAAACGGCATTGAACAAGGAAGACTTGCCACTCCCTGTGGCCCCGAAGAAACCCACCACCGTGTGTCCTGCCGACAACGAGCGCCTGGACGTTGCCCGCTCAAGGACCTCATACACGGATTGCAGATCCTGCTCGGGCAGCACTCCCTCGGCCAGTTCCCGTGCTGTGTTGAGCGCTTCGAGCCGCCGCTGAAGTTGGGACGATTCCCGGATTTGGCTGTGTCGGCTCATGCCGCCCCTGCCAGGCGACGGAGTGCCTTGGCGTGGCGGGCGAGGTCCATATCGCCATGAACGGTGCCAGGCTCCAAACCAGTGGCCTCCAGCCTGCTGAGGAACCTGTTCCGCTCTTCCTCGAGGAGGCGTTGGCAGGACGTGTGAAGATCGGCCCTGGCCTGCTGGGCAAGCCGACGGACGGCATCCTCACCGAAGACAGCTTCAAGGAGCTTCTGCCCCACCACAGCCGTTCCCCCGGCAATGCCTATCTCCAATCCGGTCAAACCGGCAGTCATGGAGAAAACCACCACCATCAGTGCTGCGCCAAGACCGTTCACGCCGAAGGAGAGCCAACGGGCCTGCGTGCGCTTTTCCTGACCTTGGGTGCGGATCAGTTCCATGAGTCCTTCCTGCCAGGAGCGGATGGCGGCAGCGGCCTTCGCGTCAAAGCCAGGACTGGTTCCTGAAAGATCTGCGGCACCCAGGAGTTGACGGCCTGCCGCATCCGAGCGCCAGCGCCTGTCGACGTTTTCTGCGGCATTGGCGGCCTCATCGAGAATCACCGCTTGCAGGCCCGTTTCGATCGCCGTTTCGACTTTTACGGCCGGCGCAGGTTCACCCCTGAAGAATGCTCCGATCCGGTCCCGCATGCGCCCGATGTTCTGCTCCAAGGCCCGGAAGAATTCACCCGTTCCCACAAAATCCTGCCATCGTGCCAGCACTTCGCCGCGGAGGAGCGCACCGTCCTTGGTCGCGTCCAGAATCCGCACTAGGGCGTCGTCGTATTCGTGAACGCAGACGGAGCGCAGCTCATGGGCCGCAGCATCCTGGGCCGCAGCCGCAGCTGCAATAGCTTCAAACCGGGCGCTCACCGCTTTGATGGCTCCGTTGAGCGTACGCCTTGCAACGCCCGCTCGTCCGGCAGCGTCAGCGGCAAGGCCGGCAAGCCAAAGTCTCAGCCCACTGACAGTTTCGGGCGGCAGCATTCCCAAATCATCCAAACCACTTTCGTGCACCACAAAGAGTTCTGCAGCAGCCAGGCCCTGACGATCCAACATCGCCTTCAGGTCCGTCCTGACCTCTTCCTCCGCTGCCGGTGGCACGCGGTCCAGCACCACGGCGACCGTGATGTCCCGCGAAGCCGCATCCAGGAGCAGGCGCCACGGGACGGCGTCGGCGTATCTGTTTGCCGTGGTGACGAACACCCAAAGGTCCGCTGCGGCGAGGAGCTGACCTGCCAGCCTCCGATTGTTATCGGAAATGGAGTCGACGTCCGGCGCATCCAGAATCGCCACGCCCGGGGGCACATGATCGGAACCCACGAGCACCAGGGACGTGATTGCCTGGGCATCCGGTTCGACCCCGGCTTGATTTGCAGGCAACGGTTGCGCAGGGACGCTACCCCTGATTCGCTCCAGGTTGGGAAGTATGCGCTGGCCCTCAAACCACTCGCCATCCTGCGGATGGTGGAGGAGGATCGGCTGGCGCGTTGTCGGTCTAATAGCTCCGGCACGTGTGACCGGGTAGCCTACCAGCGCATTAACCAGCGTCGATTTACCCGCGCCAGTGGAACCTCCGACGACGGCCAACAGCGGCGCGTCCAGGCTGCGGTACCGGGGAATCACGTAGTCGTCGAGCTGCGCGAGGGTCTCCCTGATCAAGCGCCGACCGGCTTCGGCGTCGGGCAGGGCGAGTGGCAAGGTGATGCCGGCCAGTTCGTTGCGGGCCGCTTCAAGGGTGTTGACAGCATCAGCCTGTGCTTTATTGGCGACAGGGCTGGTCCCTGCTCTTGGCGGCTCTTCATGTGCGGTCACAGCATCATCATGCCAGCCCAAAGACTGTCCGCGGGTTATAAGGAGCGCGGGAATGTCGGGGCGCCAACCCGGAATGCCGGCTCATGACCACAAATGCGCTTGAACCAAAAATTCCCCCGGAACCAAAGTTCCGGGGGAATTGTTTGTGACCCCAGCGGGATTCGAACCCGCGTTACCGCCGTGAGAGGGCGGCGTACTAGGCCGCTATACGATGGGGCCTTGCACTTTTTTGTCACCGTTTCCGGCGAACAAGCTGAATGAGTATTTCATACTTTCAGCTCTCTTCCAAATCGGCGAAGCGATCTGGAATTCTGATTTTCCGCTGCAATAGCGCGGAATTTCAGAGCTGGGATACCAGGACTCGAACCTAGAATGACGGTACCAGAAACCGTAGTGTTGCCAATTACACCATATCCCAAAGTGACTTTCGGACCGGAGTTCGCCGCCGTGGTTTCCCTTGGCTTTTCCCTCCGTGCCCCTCAGCACGAGTAATGACTCTACCGGAGTCTTGCCACCTGCACAAATCGCGAAGCCGTTACCTGCATCACACGGATGTCAGGCCGCAGAAGGTGCCCTCATCAGCAGTCTCGACAACGAATCCACCTGACGCCCGGCGAACTCTTCGACTTCTTCCCCGGTCCTGTTGAGCCACACGCCAATCAGGCCGGCCGCAGTTGCGCCGTCAGCATCAAGAAGCCGGTTGTCCCCAACGTAGAGAGTCTCGCCTGGTTCTGTCCCCAGAAGCCGCACGCCCTCCAGGTAGATGGCAGGATGCGGCTTCGGCACGCCCACCGTATCCGTTCCTACGAGGATCTTGATCCTGGACAGGCCCGCGCCATCCAACTTGGCCCGTTGGTAGTCATGAACGTTGTTGCTGACGGCACCGTAGGGAATGTCCGCAGCATCGAGCGCATCCAGCACACCAGCTACGTCGTCGAAAGCGCGCACGTATGCCGTTTGCCGCTGATGGTACTCAGCAACCCACGACTGCGATTCCTCACCGTCTCCGAGCTCCACCCCAAAGTGGCCCAGGGCCGCCCTGCCCCTCAAAAGGCGCTGCTCATTGAAGGTCAGTTCGCCAGCAAGGTAGCGGTCATAGAAATGCGTTGTTTCGTGCGTGAAGATGCGGCCGAACTTCACCCACCCGACCTGGTCAAGGCCGGGCAGGAGATGCTCGCTAACATCACGCAGAGCCGTTGTCATGGCGTACTCAAGGTCCACCAAGGTGTCATCGATGTCGAACAGAACACCGCGGATAGTTCCGAAGGAGCTTTCAATAGCCATGACCGTTGCCGCTTAGCCCCGGAACGCGCGAACGCGGGCCAATGAAGAATCCTTACCCAGGATCACCATTGACTCGAAAAGCGGCGGAGAAATACGTCGGCCTGAAATAGCGGTGCGCACCGGCCCAAAGGCAGCTCGGGGCTTAATGCCCAGATCCTCGACCAAAGCCTGTTTAAGTGCCGTCTGAATGTTCTCAGCGGTCCAATCCTCTATGGGCTCCAACGCAGCAAGTGCCGCGTCAAGCACTTCCTGCAGGTTCTCCGGGAGCCCCTTGCGGGCGTCGTCGGCAACATCGATCGCGTCGTCCGCCTTGAAGAGGAAGGCCAACATTTCAGGGGCTTCGCCCAACAGGGTAATACGTTCCTGAACCAGCGGAGCCGCCTCAGCGAGGATCTCCTCCTGCCGGGCGGTAAGGATCTCCCCCACGAAACCTGCAGCCCGGAGGTACGGGACGAGCCGTTGCTTGAAATCCTCCGGCTCGAGCAGGCGCACATGGGTCCCGTTGATGGCCTCGGCTTTCTTAAGATCGAAGCGCGCAGGGTTACCCAGGACATCGTGGATGTCGAAGTTGGCCACAAGCTGCTCCACCGTGAAGATGTCCTCGTCCGCGCTCAGCGACCAGCCCAGCAGGGAAAGGTAGTTGAGCAGGCCCTCAGGGATGAAGCCACGCTCGCGGTGCAGGAAGAGGCTGGATTCCGGATCCCGTTTGGAAAGCTTCTTGTTTCCCTGGCCCATGACGTAGGGCAGGTGACCGAATTCCGGCATGTACTCCGCCACGCCGATGGCGTAGAGAGCCCGGTACAGTGCGATCTGCCGGGGCGTGGAGCTCAGGAGGTCCTCCCCGCGAAGGACGTGCGTGATGCCCATGAGGGCATCGTCCACCGGGTTCACCAGCGTGTACAGCGGAGCACCATTGGCACGCACAACCGCGAAGTCAGGCACGGAACCGGCCTTGAACGTGATTTCCCCGCGGACGAGGTCCTTGAAGGTCAGATCCTCATCCGGCATGCGAAGGCGCAGCACGGCTTCCCGGCCTTCGGCCTTGAACTGGGCAAGCTGTTCCTCGGTCAGGTGGCGGTCGAAGCCGTCATAGCCCAGTTTGGGGTCGCGGCCGGCCGCCCTGTGGCGGGCTTCGATCTCTTCCGGCGTGGAGTATGACTCGTAGACATGTCCCCCGGCCTTGAGCTTGGCGATGACGTCCTGGTAGATACCTCCACGCTGTGACTGGCGGTATGGCTCATGTGGGCCGCCTACCTCGACGCCCTCATCCCAGTCGATGCCGAGCCACTTCAGCGCATCCAGCAGCTGATGGTAGCTCTCCTCGCTGTCGCGGGCAGAGTCAGTGTCCTCAATGCGGAATATCAACTTGCCACCGGTATGGCGCGCATAAGCCCAGTTGAACAGGGCGGTGCGGATCAGGCCAACGTGCGGCGTTCCCGTAGGCGACGGGCAGAAGCGGACGCGGACTGGAGTCTCGGCGTTGACGGCAGGGATGGCGCTGGAGGCAGCGCTGGACGCAGAAGCAGTAGTCATAGTGCTTCAACTTTACCGCTTGATATCGGCCCGGTTCCCCGCCGGAAAGGCTCGACGACGGCACGCTGCTTTCGTACGAAAGCCGCGTGCCGTCGTCGGGCCCTATGCTCTGGTGCGGCCGCTAGCGGCGAACCACGGGGTTGGACAAGCGCCCGATGCCTTCAATCTCCACTTCGAAGCGGTCGCCCTCATTGACCAGGCCCACGCCGGCAGGCGTCCCGGTCATGATGACATCGCCCGGAAGGAGCGTAAAGGCCTGGGAGACGATCGAGACGAGCTCGCGCACGCCGCGAATCATCTGGTTGGTGCTGCCGTCCTGCCGAAGTTCACCATTGAGCCGGCCCTGGATGGAGAGGTCGTCCGGATCAAGTTCAGTTTCGATCCACGGGCCGAGCGGAGCGGAGGTGTCAAAGCCCTTGGCGCGGGCCCACTGGAGGTCGGTCTTCTGCACGTCACGGGCCGTGAGGTCGTTTCCACAGGTGTAACCAAAAATGACGTCGTCGGCGCGTTCCTCGGGGACGTCCTTGCAAATACGGCCGATGATGACGCAAAGCTCCGCTTCGAAGGAGACTTCATCAGAGAACTCCGGGAGGACGATCGGATCGTTTGGCCCGATGACGGAGGTGTTCGGCTTAAGGAAGAGCAATGGATGCTGCGGAACCTCGTTGCCCAGCTCAGCAGCATGCTCGGCAAAGTTACGCCCAACGCCGATCACCTTACTGCGCGGAATGATCGGGGCAAGGAGCCGCACATCCTCAAGCTTGTGCTTCACGTGGGTACGTTCGACGCCATTGAAGAAGGGGTCACCGTTGATGACAGTGATTTCCTCACTACCGGGCTCGCCTTCAACAACGCCATAAAGGGGATCAGAATCAACTACAAACCGGGCGATACGCATGGGCTCAAGCCTACCTTCCGGCGCATGGACGTTTGCCCGCTAACCGCGAAGGTACTCCAATTGCGCTGCGACCGACGTCTCAGCTGCCCACCTGACTGAAGGGTCGACGTCGGGATACACCGCATCAGTAACTGCGGCAATCGGCGCATCCTGGCCGAGCTGTGCCAACGCAGCCCTGATCTGGTCGAGCCGCTGCTGGCGATGTTCGCGGTACTCGCGGCATCTCACATCCAAGGCTGCAAGCACCGGTCCGTGGGCGGGAAGGAGCGTAGCCGGGCCCAGGGATTCGAGCCTGTCCAGACTGGCAAGGTAATCACCCAAGCGGCCATCGGGGTAGTCCAGCACAGTGGTGCCACGGCCCAGGATGGTGTCACCCGTCAGAACGGAGCCTGTGGGACCGTCCTCGGGGAGGTGGAAGCACAAGGAATCCGACGTGTGGCCCGGGGTGGCAAGGACACGGATCTCCACGCCGCCGGCACGGAGCACTTCGCCGTCCACGAGAGGCTCGCCACCGTGGCAGTACTCCGCGGCAGCAGCCCTGACGGGAGCGCCTGTCAGTTCATGGAACCTGGCGGACGCTGCAGTGTGGTCAGCGTGCCGGTGCGTAATAAGCACCACGTCCACCACCCCGGCCGCTGCCAGCTCAGCCAGGTGCCCCTCGTCTTCCGGACCGGGATCCACGACGGCAACATGGCCCGAATCCCCCGCGCTGATGACGTAGGAGTTGGTGCCATCCAGGCTCATCGGGCCCGGGTTTGGTGCCAGCCGGAAGCGGGTGAGAGTGCTGCTCTGCTGCAGCGCAGAGGTGTAATCGCCGGAAGGTGAGTCGCTGAAAGGTGAGTCGCTGGAAGTCCCCATGGATTCTGAAGTCACCGTCCCATCTTGCACCACTTCCGATCCTCGCTCACATCCTGTCCCGTTTCCACCGATCCTCGCTCACATCCTGCCCCGTTTCCACCGATCCTCGCTCATTTGGACTTCGACGGCGGGCTCACCGTTGACGTCAACCAACCCCTCCGCGTGTGAGAAAACATTCCCGCCAAACGCTCAGGATGTGAGAGAACATTCCCGCCAAACGGTCAGGATGTGAGAGAACATTCCCGCCAAACGGTCAGGATGTGAGAGAACATCGGGGGCATGGCAACGGCGGCCCTTCCGTTTGTCACCAAACAGAAGGGCCGCCGTCGTTCGTTTCAGTTGCGTCCTGAACTAAACCAGGCGGGTCAGCCAGCCGTGGGTGTCCTCGACGGTACCGGTCTGGATTCCCAGGAGTTGCCGGCGGATGGCCATGGTGGTTTCGCCTGCCTTGGCGTCCTCGGATCCGATGAATTCCGTGGCGTCCTTGAGGACACCGATCGGGGTGATCACGGCCGCCGTACCGCAAGCGAAGACTTCAGCGATTTCGCCGGAAGCAACTCCCTCGCGCCATTCGTCGAGTGTGATCTTTCGCTCGGAAACCTCGCGGCCCATGTCCTTGGCAACCTGGATTACGGACGAACGGGTGACACCTTCCAGGATGGTCCCGGTCAGTGCGGGGGTAACGAGCGAGCCGTCCTTCATGACGAAGAAGACGTTCATGCCGCCGAGTTCTTCCACGGCGTCGTCGTTGAATTGGTCCAGGAAAAGTACCTGCTTGCAACCGTTCGCTTCGGCTTCCTGCTGCGCGATGAGGGAGGCGGCGTAGTTGCCACCGCACTTGGCTGCACCTGTTCCCCCGCGGCCCGCGCGTGCATATTCACGGGAAATCCAGATGGAAACGGGCTTCAGTTCGCCACCGAAGTAGTTGCCGGCTGGAGAGGCGATAACGCGGAAGGATACTTCCCTGGCGGCCCGCACACCGAGGAAGGCCTCGGTGGCGATCATGAAGGGGCGCAAGTACAGAGCTTCACCGTCGCCGGAAGGCACCCATTCCTTATCCGCCTGCACGAGCTCGCGGATAGCACCCAGGAAGTATTCCTCGGGCAGCTCCGGGAGGGCCAGGCGGCGGGCCGATTTGTTCAGCCGCGCGGCGTTCGCTTCGGGGCGGAAGGTCCACACCGAACCGTCAGCGTGGCGGTATGCCTTCAGGCCTTCAAAGATCTCCTGGCCGTAGTGCAGGACTGCGGCCGAAGGATCCAGCGAGATTGGTCCGTAGGGCTCGATCCGGGCGTTCTGCCAACCGCCATTTCCATCGGCGTCGACTTTGTAGTCAACGACGGCGGTGTGGTCGGTGAAGTAATCGCCAAAGCCTGGGTTCGCCAGGACGGCTGCACGCTCCTCAGCAGATTTCGGGGTTTCCGAAAGCTGCTGGCTGAATTCGACGCCGTGGGCAGTCTGAGTCATGTTTCCTCCACAGTCAGCTACCTGGTAGCGCGAAACGGGTCCC
This sequence comes from Arthrobacter sp. 1088, assembly GCF_031455315.1. NCBI lineage: Bacteria > Bacillati > Actinomycetota > Actinomycetes > Micrococcales > Micrococcaceae > Arthrobacter > Arthrobacter sp. 1088. The sequence goes on along the minus strand of NZ_JAVDSM010000016.1, from coordinate 34,270 downwards.
GGAGGAAGCGGTTCAGCGGTGGACCAAGGAAGCAGGTAAATAATTCAAGACAAGCTTACGCCTGAGAAATGGGCCTAAAGTGCCGCCGCAATGGCATCGCCGATCGCCGCAGTAGAGCGCGGCTCGCCGGTGCGGCTTTCGACGTCGGCGACCACTGCCGCCTCGATCTTGCGGGCCGCCGTGGTGTAGCCAAGGTGGTCCAGGAGGAGCACTGCGGAGAGGATGGCCGCGGTGGGATCGGCTTTCTGCTGTCCGGCGATATCCGGTGCTGAGCCGTGGACGGGTTCGAACATGGACGGTGCTGTGCGGTCCATGTTGATATTGCCCGATGCCGCCAAGCCGATGCCGCCCGTAACGGCAGCTGCGAGGTCGGTCAGGATGTCGCCGAAAAGGTTGTCGGTGACGATGACATCGAAGCGGGAGGGGTCGGTGACCATGAAGATGGTTGCAGCATCGATGTGAAGGTAGTCGTGCGTGACCTCGGGGAATTCGCTGGCCACTGCTTCAACGGTGCGCTTCCACAAGTGTCCGGCGAAGACCAGGACGTTGTGCTTGTGGACGAGGGTGACGTGCTTGCGCGGACGTTCGCTGGCGCGGCGGAATGCATCCCGCACCACGCGCTCCACGCCATGGGCAGTGTTAAGGGAGACTTCGGTGGCAACTTCGTGCGGGGTTCCGCCGCGCAGCGTTCCACCGTTGCCCACATAGGGACCTTCCGTGCCTTCGCGCACCACAATGAAGTCGATGGTGCCGGGGTTGGCCAGCGGGCTGCCAACCGTTCCGTAGAGGCGTGACGGACGCAGGTTCACGTAGTGGTCCAGGCTGAAGCGGAGCTTGAGCAGCATCTCGCGTTCGATGATGCCCGAAGGAATACGGGTGTCGCCGGGTGCGGCGCCAACAGCACCGAAGAGGATGGCATCGCGGGTACGGAGGTCTGCAAGGACCTCGTCCGGAAGGGTCTCGCCCGTCTCAAGCCAGTGCTGCGCACCGAGCTTGTAGTGGGTCTGCTCAAGGGCAACGCCATCGGCGGCGACAGCCTTTTCCAGGACCTTGATGGCTTCGGCGATGACCTCGGGGCCAATGCCGTCACCGGGGATGACAGCGAGATTGATGGACGATGCACTCATAGGTCTATCTAGCCAAGCAATCCACATGTTGGTCAAAATCGTCTCACACTTCGAACAGGCCACCAGCACGAATCAGACCAGGGCATGACGCCCGGGCCCAAACCCAGCACATAGAGTCGTATCGTGGATAGAAGGCACGCGATATACGAATGGTTCCGGATCAACCGCTTCAAGGTAGATATGGCGGCAACGTGCCTGCTGGTCCTCTTGTTCGGACCTGTCTATCTCATGGCCGACCGCCCCTTGCTGTTTTTCTTCTCCTGCGGCCTGCTGTTGCCCCTGGCATGGCGAAGGACACGTCCCGTGGTGGCTGCCGCCGTCGTGGTTTTGGTGTGCCTGATCCAGTGGGCCGTAGGCGCGGAACCGGTGGCTGGCCAAATTGCGGTTCCGCTGGTCATCTACGCCACGGCCGCCTACGGGCCGGCATGGGCAAGCCGGACGGTCCTCTTGCTTGGCTTGCTGGGCGGCGTCATGCTCACTACGCGCGAATACTCGAGCCCCGCTGAGTCCGGCATCATGGGCCTTACCATTGGGGCCCTCTACACAGTCCTTATCTGGATGCTGGTGCTGGTCAGTTGGACGCTCGGCGATCTTACCCGCGTTCGACGGCTCCAGCTCCAGGCCCTTGAGGACCGGACCCGACGCCTTGAAATCGAACAGCAACAGGAGCGCCAGCTGGCCGCAGCTGATGAACGCTCCCACATCGCCCGGGAAATGCACGACATCGTGGCGCATTCTCTGTCCGTCATCATCACCCAGGCCGATGGTGCCCGGTACGCTGCCGCCGCCAAGCCGGAACTGGCCACCGAAGCGCTGGCCACCATCGCCGCCACGGGCCGGGACTCCCTCGGTGAGATGCGAAGGCTGCTCGGCGTGCTGCGCTCGGATGAGGCAGCACCGACAAGGCCCCAGCCGGGGCTTTCCGATCTCGACGAACTTCTGCTGGGTTTCCGCGCAGCAAGGCTGCAGATCTCCTTCGAAGAGCTTGGCATGCCTCGCCGGGCGCTTCCGGCCGGGGCCGAACTCACTGCCTACCGGATCATCCAGGAAGCACTCACCAACATCATGAAGCACGCAGGACCCCACGCCGGAGCGAGCGTGACGCTCACGTGGCAGGGTCGCGGTCTAGCGCTGAACATCGTCGACGACGGTCGGGGCGCCGCAGCTGATCCGCCCGCCGCAGGTGGGGGAAACGGGCTGCGGGGCATGATCGAGCGTATCTCCCTCTACGATGGTTCCTTGACCGCAGGCCCCTTGCCAGGCGGCGGTTTCCGTGTGTCCGCTTTCATTCCCTATTCGGAGGCCTAAGCCATGCCTGCACTCGCCGCACCCATCCGGGTGGCGCTCGTCGATGACCAACAGTTGGTCCGCTCGGGGTTCGGCATGCTGATTAATTCCCAACCCGATCTTCAGGTGGTGGCAGAGGCAGGCAACGGAATCGAGGCAATCCAGGCTCTTAACGCAGTCACAGCAGATGTCGTCCTCATGGATGTCCGCATGCCAGGTATGGACGGCATCGAAGCCACGAGACGCATTTTGGAACAGGCGGCCACCCAGCCCTCGGGCTCCCAGCGGGCGGAGGTCAAAATCGTGGTCCTCACCACCTTCGACCTCGACGAGTATGCTTTGGCTGCAATCCAGGCCGGCGCCAGCGGATTCCTGCTCAAGGACGCTCCGCCAGAGGAACTGCTGGAGGCCATCCGCACGGTCTACCGTGGCGACGCCGTCATCGCCCCATCCACCACTCGGAGATTGCTGGAGCACGTGGCTCCCCTGCTCAGAAAGCAGACACCGGAACAAAGCGGACACGCCGCCGCGGTCGAACGCCTCACTGCCCGTGAACGCGAGGTTTTCCAGCTGATCGCCCAGGGGCAGTCGAATCCGGAGATCGCCGCGGGACTGTTCCTTTCCGAGGCAACCGTGAAGACCCATGTGGGCCATATCCTGGCCAAGCTCGGAGCGCGGGACCGTGTGCAGGTGGTGGTCATCGCCTACGAGACAGGCGTGGTCGCCCCAGGAAGCTAGCTACGCCCCATCACGTGATCGCCGGCCTCAGACCACGGTATGAGCTGGACTTGCCCGGAATGGGTCCGTGGCCGGATCCGGCGGCGCATCCCCGGCACATAGCGTGAAAATATGACAACTTTCACGCCTCTCCCCCACCCAACAGGTAACGGTCGCCCCGCTGAAGCCGATGCAGCCAGGCCACGCACTGCCGTTGAAGCTTTCGCGCTGACAAAGGCCTATGGACGCGGCGATACCCGTGTCATGGCCCTGAACGAGGTATCGGTGGGCTTCGACGCAGGCAAATTCACCGCAATCATGGGACCTTCAGGATCGGGCAAATCCACGCTCATGCATTGCCTCGCCGGCCTTGATACGGCGGACTCCGGACGGATCGTCCTGGGCGGCACGGAGCTCACCGGGCTCAACGACCGCCAACTCACCGCCCTTCGACGCGAGCGCATTGGCTTCGTGTTCCAGGCCTTCAATCTGGTGCCCACACTGACAGCGGAGCAGAACATCACGCTGCCGCTCGCTTTGGCGGGAACAACCGCCGACGCCGGGTGGCTGGATACCGTAGTCAACACCCTCGGGTTGAAGGACCGGTTGAAGCACAGACCCCACGAGTTGTCAGGCGGACAGCAGCAGCGTGTCGCCGTAGCCCGAGCGCTACTGACGCGTCCCGACGTCGTGTTTGGTGACGAGCCCACCGGGAACCTGGACTCCAAAGCCGGCGGCGAAGTGCTTGCGCTCCTGCGTCGCAGCAGCCAGGAGATGGGGCAGACCATCATCATGGTGACCCATGACCCCGTCGCCGCAAGCTTTGCCGACCGCGTGGTGCTGATGAGCGACGGCGGTCTGGTAGGCGAGATCCAGAAGCCCACAGCCGAATCAGTTTTGACGGCTCTCGGCAAGCTGGGGGCTTAAGGCATGCTGCGCGTAGCTCTCTCCCAATTGACGACGCACTTCCGACGATTCGTCGCAATCGGGCTCGCCGTGATGCTGTCCGTTGCGTTCCTCTCCGCCACGCTGATGGTGGGCGCGAGCACCAATGCTTCGCTTGGCGCGAGTATCGGCGAGGCCTACCGTAACGCGGATCTTATTGCTACATCCAAGAACGGTGACGCCTTCAGCCAGGCAGCGGTGGATGCCGCGAGGTCCGCGCCCGCAGTCAAGGACCACTACGCCGAACGCTCCACTTACGTGACGTTCGTGGCCGGCGGCGGAGAACAGCAGGGCCGGCTTCGAAATACGGCGCCCTCACCCTTGGAGGGCGCGACCTTGTCCTCAGGTTCCATGCCGTCGCAACCCTTCGAAGCCGTGATCGACGTCAAGACAGCAGAGCATCTCGGACTCACGGTTGGAAGTACGCTCGAGCTGCACGGTGGAGGATCCGTCAAGACTGCCAAGGTGACAGTTACCGGCCTGATTCAAGCTACGAACGATCCGTTCTCGTCCTCGGCGGCCCAGCTTGTCGCTTCGGAGTCTGTCCTGGACGCGGTGCAGGATGCCGGAGCAGGATATTCGGGACTGCAGTTCGTCCTGCAACCCGACGAAGACGTCCCCGCAGCGAAGGAGTACATCGCGCACCGCATGGAAGCCGCAGGTGCCGACGCGCCTGTCCTGGAAACGGCCCAGGAGAAGGTCACCTCCACGGTCGCCATGCTCAGCGCTGGTCAGGACCAATTGACTATCGTCCTGCTCGCCTTCGCAGGTGTCGCTATCCTCGTCTCCACTCTGGTGGTGGCCAATACCTTCTCCGTGCTGGTGGCACAGCGGACCCGCGAATTGGCGTTGCTACGTTGCCTGGGTGCAGGCCGCTCGCAGATCCGCGGCTCCGTCATGCTGGAGGCCCTCGTGGTTGGCTTCGTCTCATCGATTCTGGGTGTCCTGGCTGCGATGGGCCTGATGACCGGGCTGGTCGCCTGGGCCAAGACACAACCAGAGCAAGCGTTCGCCACTCTGGCCATACCGCCGTCGGCAATCATCGCCGGGCTGGTCGCGGGAACCCTGCTGACCGTCGTCGCGGCCCTCGTCCCCGCCAGGGCGGCTACATCGGTCGCTCCACTGGCTGCGCTGAGGCCCGCCGACGACGCGACAGTTGGCAACCGTCGAGGAAATGTGCGGCTGGCGCTGGGCCTGATTGCCCTGATCGGCGGCGTATCACTGTTGATTTTCGGCAGCACCACGGTCTCATTGCTGGTTGCTTTGCTTGGCGGCGCGGTTTCCTTCGTCGGGATTCTGCTCTGCTCCTCATTGTTCATTCCCACAGTGGTGGCCCTCGCCGGCCGGTTGGCCGCCCCCGCAGGGGTGCCCGGCAAGCTCGCCGCCGTCAACGCGACGCGCAACCCGGCACGTACCTCGGCGACTGCCGCTGCCTTGCTGATCGGCGTAACGCTGGTTTCGCTGATGATGACCGGGGCCGCAACGTCACGGCAAGCGTTCAATGCAACGCTGGCCGAGAACTACCCTGTGGATCTCGCTGCCATCACCGCGGTAGACAGTTCAGCCGATCCAGCAGAAGCGATCTCGCGTATCAAGACACTCGACGGGGTCAGCAATGCGGTCCTCCTACCGGCCGTTGGGACCCTCGCCGAGTCCACGCCCGACGGAGGGAGGACCGTCTATTCGCTCTCGTCGGGCGATGCTGCCTCTATCCTCCGCGACAACAACCTGAAGCCGGGCCCAGGCACGGTCTACCTGCCCGAGGACTCCGCTGGAGGTCGCGCGACCATCACGACGGCGGCCGGCACAGCGTCTCTCGACGCGAAAGTCCTGCGGACCCGCCACGTCCCGGCCTTCGTGGAAAGCTTGAGCATCACAGCGGGTGCCCTCCCGGAAACGCCGGGCATGGTGTGGGTGAAGCTCGCTGATTCTGTGTCCAGCGAACAGGTTCAGGCCATTCAGAAGGAGATTGCCTCCGCCCTCGGCGTGCACGAGCGCACTGTTAGCGGCGCCGCCATCGAGCGCGTGACCTTCAACAGCATCATCGATGTCCTGTTGCTGGTGGTCACCGGCTTGCTGGGAGTGGCAGTGGTGATTGCCCTTATCGGCGTGGCGAACACGTTGTCGCTGTCCGTCCTTGAACGAACGCGGGAGAACTCCTTGCTGAGGGCACTGGGCCTGACGAAGGGCCAGCTCCGGGGAATGCTCGCGATCGAGGCCGTCCTCGTAGCTGGCGTGGCCGCAGTCCTCGGTGCGGGCATCGGCATTGTCTACGGCTGGCTGGGAGCGCAAGCTACCCTTGGCGGCGTCGCAGATGTGGTTCCCGCCGTACCGTGGCTGCAACTGCTGGCCGTGTTCGGCGTCGCTGTAGTGGCTGGTTTGCTGGCCTCCGTGATTCCCGCCCATCGGGCAGCACGACTGTCGCCTGTGGAGGGTCTGGCCACGGCCTAATTCTTCTCTCACATCATCACGCGATACGAGAATTGCTCTCTCACTTCCCTCACCCGAGGGGGAGGAAGTGAGAGAGCAATTCTCGTTAATGGCTGTTATGTGAGAGAACGTTATGCCTCGGCTGGTTCCTCGTAGCGGGGGAAGATCGGCGTCGGAGCGGGAAGTTCAGTTCCCGCGACGATCGGCGTTGCGATGGCAGCAAACTGCCTGGCTTCGCCTTCGGGCTGTCCGAGCACCTCAAGAAGCTTCGCGGACGAGGAAGGCATCACCGGCTGGGCGAGGATCGCCACGATGCGGACAACTTCCAGGGTGACGTAAAGCACGGTATTCATCCGCTCGACGTCGGTCTTCCGCAGCACCCACGGGGCCTGCTCGGCGAAGTAAGCGTTGGTGTCGCCAAGCACTGTCCAGATAGCCTCCAGGGCCCGGCTGAACTCCTGCTTGTCAAAGGCGCCCCGGGCGGTAGCCAGCAATTCTCCGGCCTTGGCAAGCAAGGCATTGTCCTCAGCCGTGAACTTTCCGGGGACAGGAACCTTGCCCTCACAGTTCTTCGCGACCATGGACAACGACCGCTGGGCAAGATTGCCGAAGTTGTTGGCCAGGTCCGAATTCATGCGGCCCACGATAGCCTCGTGGTTGTAGCTGCCATCGGCACCAAACGGGACTTCCCGGAGGAAGAAGAAGCGGCACTGGTCCAGCCCGTACTGCGCCACGAAGTCCTGGGGGGCGACGACATTGCCCAGCGACTTGGACATCTTCACGCCGTTGTTGGTCAGGAAGCCGTGGATCATGACGCGCTTGGGCAATGCCAGGCCTGCGCTCATGAGGAAGGCCGGCCAGTAGATCGCATGGAAACGGGAAATGTCCTTGCCGATGACGTGGACATCGGCTGGCCAGAACTTCCTGAAGGACTCGGACTCCACGTCCGGGTATCCGGCGCCGGTCAGGTAATTGGTCAAGGCATCCACCCAGACGTACATGACGTGCTTCTCATCGCCCGGAACAGGGACACCCCAGTCAAAGGTGGTGCGGCTGATGGAGAGATCCTCAAGCCCACGCTTCACAAAACTGATGACCTCGTTGAACCGGGACTGCGGCGCACCAAACTCAGGCTGGGCCTCATAGAGGGCCAGGAGTTTCTCCTGGTAAGCGGACAAGCGGAAGAAGTAGCTCTCCTCGGCAGTCCAGGTGACGGGGGTGTCCGTCTCCTTCGAGTACCGGAGGCCGTCTTCCTTCACAACGGTGTCGTCCTCGACGTAGTACGCTTCGTCGCGGACCGAGTACCAGCCCTCGTACTTGGACAAGTAGATGTCACCGTTCGCTTCCATCTTCTTCCAGATGGCTTGCGACGCCGTGTAGTGGTCCGGGTCCGTGGTGCGGATGAAACGGTCATGGGAGATTCCCAGGTCCTGGCTCATCTGCTTGAACGCCGCCGAGTTGCGATCCGCGAGCTGCTTGGCAGTAATGCCTTCCTTCTCGGCCGACTGCTGCATTTTGAGCCCGTGCTCGTCCGTGCCGGTCATGAAGAACACCTCATGGCCGTCGAGGCGCTTGAACCGCGCCATGGCATCAGTCGCGATGACCTCGTAGGCGTGTCCGATATGAGGCACGCCATTGGGGTAGCTGATGGCCGTGGTGATGTAGAACGGGGATTTCTCTGCAGACGTCACTCTAAGAAGTTACCTTTTTTTCGGATGGAATGACTGAACCGGCCGCAAATGACGGCCGGTCCGGTCTGTGCCGGATATCCCGGCGAAGGAGCAGTCTTGCGGACTAGTTCAGTTCGGTCAGCGTATCGCTGAGCCGGACCAGTTCGTGGTCGTGTGAAGCCACGAGCACAGCGATGCCATCGTTGGTTGTGTCCTTCAGGATGCCGATGATGCGGTTGGCTGCAGCACGGTCCAAGCTGGCGGTGGGCTCATCCACCACCAGTACGCGGGTTCCCAGGATCAGGGCCCTCGCAATTGCCACACGCTGGCGCTCACCGCCGGACAGCTGGGCGGGACGGTGCCGCATGCGGCGTCCGAGGCCCACCAGGTCCAGGAGGTCCTTGGCCATCTCCGTGCGCTGTTCAACTTCTCCATCCGGCACGGCGGGCAGCAGCACGTTCTCGAGGGCACTCATGCCGTCGATCAAGGCGCCGCCCTGATCGACGTAGCCAATCAAGGCACGGCGCCTGTCGGCGATCTCGTCGTCGCCCATTGACGCCAGGGACTGGCCTTCCCAAAACACGGTGCCCGACGTCGGCAGGGTCAGCCCGGCGCTGACGGTCAGGATACTGGTCTTGCCCGAGCCGCTTCGGCCGGCGATGCAGTGCATCTCGCCTGCGTGCAGGGTCAGGTTGAAGTCATCCACGACGTCGACTTCCTCGGCGCCGCCCTTGTCTCCGCCGTAGTGGATAGTGACGCGGCTAAGCTCCAAGGGTGTCGCGTGGTCGGACGCCCGGACAATGGTGTTGGCACGGGTCTGCAGCGACTCGTCCGTGGATTCCGGGGTCGCCGTCAGCTCGGGGTTGAGGTTGTCAGTCATTTGACTACTTTCGTTGCAATCGGAATCCAGCAAATTACGGCCAGCAGTCCGGCCAGCCCGGCCCAGAGTGCTGCGTACGGAGCAAGGAGCAGCCCCAGTCCAAGGGCACCAAGGACACCCAAGGGAAGCGCCACGGTGCCGACAAGTGCATTTTCAAAGAAGCGGACCTGGCCCAGCATGTCCGGGTTCCAGCCCATGGCACGCAAAGTGCCCAGATACTCGCGCTTGGCGTGGAGCTCGAACCGCCCGGTCACGAGTGTGAGCAGCAGACCCACAACCACACCAAACACGGCGAGGATCACGCTTGGCAAAGCAATGCTCGCGGCCGCCAGCCCACTCAAAGCACTGGCCCCTGCTGCCCGGGGGATGTCGATCAACAGTGCGATCAAGGCCCCCACTGCGGCACCGAAAACGCCCACAGCCACGGCCAGCGAGACAGAATTGAACCGGTTGGTGGTGAGCTGCCTGTTGGCGAACGTCAGGGGCGAATCAACAGTGACGAGGCGTTCATCATGCTGGGGTTCCTGGTCTACCACCACGCGGTGGCGCAACTGCTGGGCAGCCAGCAAGGCAGCGCCACTGTAGATGATGAGCATGGTCACCGAGACGATCACCGTGGCAAGGTTCCAACTGAGCAGGCTCAAAATGATCCCCGCGGCGGCCAGGGCAGCCGCGCCCACGGCAAACTCTTCCAGCACCCAGGACCTGACGCGCTTCTGCGTCCAGCCCATTGCCCTCAGGATGCCAGCTTCGCTCCGGCGCTGCCGGATGTAGCTGACGGTCGAGGCACCAGTGAGTAGCGTGGCGCCCAGAAGCGTCAGGAAGAGAAGGGTGATGTTTGTCCCTGTCAGCGAACCCGAAACGGCGTCAGCAGCATCCTGCCGAACCCAGGACTGCTGGACTGTGCCCAGCGGTGACTCCTTGCCGGCGTCGTCCTTGCTGTATCCGGGGACGAAGATATTGGCGTCTTCGCGGGCGGAACCTGCCACCACGGTCGCTTCAAGGCCCAGTTCACGGATCTGGGCGGCCAGCTTTTCGACCTCCGGCTGCGCCTGCTTCCACGTTCCAGTGGCGTTGGCGCGGACGCGGATGGCGTCGATGACGTCGGCGTTGGTGTCATAGCCACGGGCTGCGGCCAGGCCGTAATAGTCAGTGATGGCGCCGGCCGACTGGCTGACCAGACCTGTGGCGCTCAGTGATGGCTTCAGGACCGTGTCATCGGCGTCTTTGCCCTCGGCATCCTTGCTCAGTGTCATCGGAGCTGGGTCATAGCCGCCCAATGGGAGCTTGTTAACGTCACCGGCTGCGGCCTGAACGTCTGCCGGATTAAACGTGCCGTACACCATCGGCATGGGAGTGGCGGGCTTTTTTCCGGTTTCCAGGTCTTCCCGGTAGGAACGCTCATCCACAGGCTTGCGCTGGGTCTGGTCTACGGCTGCGCCAAAGGACGACTTTTCCGGAAGGCGGTTGACTGTGACCCAGTCCCCCGGCGTTGCTGTCTTGTCCGAAGCACCATTGGAGGCTTCGTCGCCCTCCTTGTACTTCGGGGCTGCAGCGAAAGCAGTACTCCAGGTGGCCGGGTTGTAAAGCCCCTGGCTGAAGGAGGCAGTACTGCCCAGGAGCTGGCTGTGGTCTGTTGAACCCGGCCATTCAAGGGCAAACGGGGCTTTGGAAACGAACGGCAGGTAGTCCTTGTCCAGGGACCGCGTTACAGTGCCGACTTCGTTGACCACCTTGCCGTTGTTATCGATTTCCTCGATCTTGACCGAGTACTTCAGGTCCAGGGACGTCCCCGAGCGAACAATCAGCGGAATGGCCTGGGAATCGTCGGTCAGCAGTCCGTCGCGCTTTGCCTGCTGGTACTGCGTCATCAGGGGAGCCCAGTACTTGAGCTTGACACCAAGGAAATCAGGTCCTTCTTCAAGCTGGTCCATGCTGAGGCCGCTGGTGAAGAGACTTTCGAAATGGCGGCCAATAGCGCCCGCATTGCGCGCGTCCGCTGGCGGAGCCTTTTCCAAGGGTGCAAGGAAATCACCTGCGGAGCCCAACAATGCCCTCTCGGAGGCAGGGTCGACGGCGACGACGGACTCAGTCACCTCCGGCGCCAATGGAAGTGCCACCGAAAGATTGAAGAGGTTGTGCTCCGAGCCGAGTGCGGGAGCGGGGAACTTAATTCCGGTTTCGCCGTCCGGACCTGCGATCCGGACATTCGAACCACCGGCAGCCTGTTCCTGGATCAGACGGCCCTTGCCCAGGGTCCCTTCGGCGCTCGTCTTGAAAAGGGTTTGCTGGTTGACGCCATCGGAGCTGGTGGCGGAGGCCGTCAGCCGGTACTTCTTGGGCGTGTCGGACAAAACGGATTCAGCTGCGGGCCACTTGCTGGAATCCATGGCCGAGGGGTCCCCTGCAGTTATGCCACCGGCAAGGCCGGCGTTGTACCCAAGGTAGTCCATGGCATTGAGGCGCGGAGCCTCGAGGTTCTGCGAAACCCGCGAAACGAGGCTGATGGGAGCAGCGACCGCCGTCTGGCCCATGGTGCGGATTTTCTCGAGCTGCTCAAAGCTGATGCCGCCCTGCCCATTGGCGATTTCCGGCTGGATCAGAGCACCGCCGTCCCCGTCCTGTGAGGGGTCCGGCTTTGCCTGGACCAGGATGTCGTAGAGTCCCCGCGAGTTCTCATCCACAGTCCTGTTCAGAGCGGCCTGTGACTGGCTCTGGACTAGGACGGACAAGCACATCGCGACGATCAAAATGGCCGCGGTCAGCAGCAGCACACGGCTTCTGATGAACCTTTGGACGGCGTTCATTGGGCTCCCTGAGACCTTGATTGCGGGCGCGCACACATGCTCCGTGAATCTTTGAAAAACACAAAGGAATCCCGGGCTCTATGTGCAAAAAGTAGTGGCCGGCCTGCTGCCGGGTCCGAATCCCGGACCAAGCCATTGTAAGCAGACCGGCCACCGTTGCGTGTCAGTGGTGTGTCCCCGGCACGCGAAGTTGGCTGATGAGGAGCAGTCCTAGTCCTCCAGGTCCACCTCGCGGACCATATCGGCGCCAATGCCCGCCTTGATGGCTTCCAGGACCTGCTGCGGAACAGAACTGTCGATGGTCAGGAGCGCAAGCACCTGGCCTCCCTCGGTCTGGCGTGCAACCTGCATGCCGCCGATGTTGATGTTGTTCATGCCCAGGATGTGGCCGATGGTGCCAATGACACCGGGACGGTCCGCGTAGGCCACCACCACCAAGTGCTCACTGATGGGGATTTCGACGTCGTAGCCGTTGACGCCAACGAGCTTCTCAACTTGCTTGGGTCCCGTCAGCGTACCGGCAACGGAGATCTGGGAACCGTCGCTGAGCGCACCGCGGATCGTGAGGACGTTGCGGTAGTCCTCGGCGTCCGGGGTGGTGATCAGACGGGTATTGATTCCGCGCTGCTCTGCGATGACGGGGGCGTTGACGTAGGAGACCTGCTCCGTGACAACATCGGCGAAGACGCCCTTCAGGGCAGCCAGCTCAAGCACCTTGACGTCCAGCGCGGCAATCTCGCCGGCAACCTCGACGTCGATCTGGGTCAGCGACGCATGGGTCAGCGCCGTGAAGATCCGGCCGAGCTTTTCGATCAGCGGGATACCCGGACGGATGTCCGGAGCGATCACACCGCCTGCGACGTTTACGGCATCGGGCACGAGCTCGCCGGCAAGGGCAAGGCGTACGGACTTGGCCACCGAGACGCCGGCCTTTTCCTGGGCTTCGTCAGTGGATGCGCCGAGGTGCGGGGTAACGACCACGTTGTCCAGTTCGAAGAAAGGCAGATCCGTGCTGGGTTCCTTGACGAAGACATCCACGCCGGCACCGGCAATCTGGCCTTCCTTCAGCGCGATGTAGAGTGCTTCCTCATCCACCAGGCCGCCACGGGCCACGTTGATGACGTAGGCCGTTTCCTTCATCTTGCGGAAGGCGTCGGCGCCGAGCATGCCCACCGTCTCGGGCGTCTTGGGCATGTGGATGGTGATGAAGTCGGAGTTTTCCAGGAGTTCATCAAGGGTGACCAGCTTGACCCCGAGCTGTGCGGCGCGAGCGGCGGTGATGTAGGGGTCGTACGCCAGGATCTCCGTTTCGAATCCCTGAAGGCGGGCTGCGACAAGGGCGCCGATACGGCCCAGGCCGATAATGCCGATCTTCTTCTCGAAGAGTTCGATGCCCGTGTACTTGGAGCGCTTCCACTCACCGTTCTTCAGCGCGGAGCTAGCCTGGGGAATGTGGCGGGCAAGGCTCAGGATGTGGCCGACCGTCAACTCGGCTGCTGAAACGATGTTGGACGTCGGTGCGTTGACGACCATGACACCGGCCTGCGTTGCGGACTTGATGTCCACGTTGTCCAGTCCCACGCCGGCCCGGGCGATGACCTTAAGGTTCTTCGCCGCGGCAATGGCTTCGGCATCAACCTGGGTAGCCGAGCGAACCAGGATTGCGTCGACGTCGGCGATGGCGGACAGCAGCTGGGAACGGTCGGCGCCGTCGGTTTGGCGGATTTCAAAGTCCGGACCCAATGCCTCGACGGTGGCGGGTGAAAGTTCCTCAGCGAGGAGGACGACGGGTTTGGTGGCTGACACGGGGTGGCACCTTACTTTGGACAACTTTGGGACAGTACTGGACAAGGAGCGGATGCGCCGGGCCCGGACACGACGCCGGGACCAGCCCAGAATATCGAACCTGGACAGGGATTCCGGTGCCGGTGAACGATGTTACGGCCCGGTTGAGGTTGTTGTGAAGAAATTCACAGGACGCTGTGTTGGGAGGAGCGGCTGCGAAACAGCGACGCCCGCCCGGCTTTGTTCGCCGGACGGGCGTCGCTTCCAGTGCCCAGGGCACTGGGCAAAGGATCAGCGGGCTGCGGAGCCTTCGACGTAGTCCTGGTCCTGCTGCTGCCAGGAGAACAGGGAACGCAGTTCGCGGCCAACCTCTTCGATCGGGTGCTGCTCTGCCTTGGCACGCAGTTCCTTGAACTCGACGGCACCGTTGTCCTGGTCCTCGATGAAGCGCTTGGCGAAGGCGCCGCTCTGGATGTCCGCGAGGACAGCCTTCATGTTTTCCTTCACCTCGGGAGTGATCACGCGGGGGCCGGAAACGTAGTCGCCGTACTCTGCGGTATCGGAGACGCTCCAGCGCTGCTTGGCGATGCCACCTTCCCACATGAGGTCAACGATGAGCTTGAGCTCGTGAAGGACCTCGAAGTAGGCGATCTGCGGCTGGTAGCCGGCTTCGGTGAGGGTTTCGAAGCCGTACTGGACCAGCTGGGAAACGCCGCCACAAAGGACCGACTGCTCGCCGAAGAGGTCGGTTTCGGTCTCTTCGGTGAAGGTGGTCTTGATGACACCGGCGCGGGTGCCACCGATGGCCTTGGCGTAGGACTTGGCCAGCTCCCAAGCGGAACCGGATGCGTCCTGCTCAACAGCGATGATGTCCGGGATGCCACGGCCGGCTTCGAACTCGCGGCGCACGGTGTGACCCGGAGCCTTCGGAGCGACCAGGATGACGTCAACGCCTGCAGGGGGCTCGATGTAGCCGAAGCGGATGTTGAAGCCGTGGGCGAAGGCGAGTGCCTTGCCTTCGGTCAGCTTGTCCTTGATGGAGTCGTTGTAGATCGAGCGCTGGTGCTGGTCCGGCGCGAGGATCATGATGACGTCTGCCCATTCAGCGGCGTCGGCAACGTTCTTGACAGTGAAGCCGGCGTCTTCTGCCTTGGCGGTCGACTTCGACCCTTCCTTCAGCGCGATAACAACCTCGACGCCGGAATCGCGCAGGTTCAGTGCGTGCGCGTGGCCCTGGGAACCGTAGCCGACGATGGCAACCTTGCGGCCCTGGATGATCGACAGGTCTGCGTCGTCGTCGTAGAACATTTCAGTCACTTGCGTAACTCCTCTTGAGTGGTTTCTGGATATTGATGTGGTGCTGCGGTACTGGACGCAACGCTCGGCATGGCATGCTAACGCGGCCTATGCCTGTTTCCTACGCGGAGCGGAGCGCCCTGTCACTCATGGAGCGGGATCCCCGTCCAACGGCCAGGGTGCCGGACTGCACGATTTCACGGATGCCGAACGGCTCGAGCACTGAGAGCAGTGCGGCGAGCTTCTCGGGGGTACCGGTTGCCTCGATCACCAACGAGTCTGTAGACACGTCGACGACGGCGGCACGGAACAGGTCTGCAGCTTGGGTTACCTGCAGGCGTGTCGCGGCATCCGCACGTACCTTGACCAGGATGTGGTCGCGTTGTACGGAAGATTCGGAAGTCAGCTCAACGATCTTAATCACGTTGATCAACTTGTTGAGCTGCTTGGTGACCTGCTCGATGAGGTCGCCGTCGGCATCGACGACGACCGTCATGCGGGACATGCCGGGAACCTCGGTGGGTCCCACAGCCAGTGAATTGATGTTGAACGCGCGCCGGGCGAAGAGGCTGGCTACGCGGGTCAGCACGCCGGGCTTGTCTTCGACCAGAACGGACAGTGTGTGGCGGCTCATGCCTAGTCCTCCTCTTCCCATTCCGGGGTCATATTGCGGGCAACCTGGATCTGGTCATTGCTGACACCTGCCGGCACCATCGGCCAGACCATCGAGTTGGGGCTGACGACAAAGTCGATCACGACCGGGCGGTCGTTGATTTCAAGTGCCTTCTGGATGGTGGCATCGATGTCTTCGTCCCGCTCACAACGCAGTGCGGCACAACCATAGGCGTCCGCCAGCTTGACGAAGTCCGGAATGCGGACGGTGTCGTGGCCGGTGTTCAGATCCGTGTTCGAGTAACGGCCTTCGTAGAACAGTGTCTGCCATTGGCGGACCATGCCCAGCGAGGAGTTGTTGATAATGGCGACCTTGATCGGGATGTTGTTGATGGCGCAGGTGGCCAGTTCCTGATTGGTCATCTGGAAGCAGCCGTCGCCGTCAATGGCCCAGACCACGCGGTCCGGCTCACCAACCTTGGCACCCATGGCTGCCGGAACCGAGTATCCCATGGTTCCGGCTCCACCGGAGTTCAGCCAGGCGTGGGGGCGCTCGTACTTGATGAACTGCGCAGCCCACATCTGGTGCTGGCCGACGCCGGCCACGTAGATACCCTCCGGACCTGTGAGCTCGCCGATGCGCTTGATCACGCGCTGCGGTGCCGTCAGTCCGTCCTCGGGTTCAGTCCAGCCCAGGGGGTAGGTGTCGCGCAGGTTGCCCAGGAACGCCCACCATGCATCCAGGTCCGGTGCACCGCTTTGCTCGAACTGCGTCTTCACGGCCTCGGTCAGTTCCGGAATGATCTCCTTCACCGAACCGACAATCGGGACATCGGCCGTCCGGTTCTTGGAGATTTCCGCGGGATCGATATCCGCGTGGATCACCTTGGCGAAGGGAGCGAACGTCTTCAGCACACCTGTAACGCGGTCATCGAACCGGGCACCGAGGGTAATGAGGAGGTCTGCCTGCTGCAGGGCGGTGACAGCAGATACGGAGCCGTGCATGCCCGGCATTCCAACATGGAGTGGATGCGAGTCAGGGAAGGCGCCGCGGGCCATCAGCGTGGTGACTACCGGCGCTCCGGTTGCCAGCGCCAGCTCCATGAGTTCTGCAGAGGCGTGTCCCTTGACCACACCGCCACCCACGTAGAGAACAGGCTTGCTGGAGGCAGCGATCAGCTTGGCAGCTTCGCGCACTTGCTTGCTGTGGCCGCGGACCACAGGACGATAGCCCGGCAAGTCAACTTTCGGCGGCCAGGAGAAAGTCATCTGGCCTACCTGGGCGTCCTTGGCGATGTCAACCAGGACGGGTCCCGGGCGGCCCGTGGACGCGAGGTGGAAAGCTTCTGCCATGACATGCGGAATGTCGTTGGGGTCAGTCACCAGGAACGAGTGCTTGGTGATGGGCATGGTGATACCCACGATGTCCGCTTCCTGGAAGGCATCGGTGCCGATGACTCCGCTGGAAACCTGGCCGGTGATGGCCACCATCGGCACGGAATCCATGTGGGCGTCCATGATGGCGGTAACGAGGTTTGTGGCACCGGGTCCCGAGGTGGCGATGCAAACGCCAACCCGTCCGGTAACCATGGCGTAGCCTTGCGCGGCGTGGCCGGCTCCCTGTTCGTGACGGACCAGGATGTGATTCATGCTGGAGGCCATCAAGGGGTCGTAGGTGGGCAGGATCGCGCCACCGGGCAAACCGAAAATATCGTCCACGCCGAGTTCTTCGAGCGAACGGACAATTGCTTGCGAGCCGGTCATCACCGTTGGGGGTACAACGTTGTTCGGCCCAAGTACAGGAGAGAGAGGTGCAGCAGTGTCGACGACGACGGCCTCAGCCGTACGGTCGACCTTATCCGGAGCCTTTGGGGCTCCAGCGGACTTTGCAGCCATCAGCGAGGGGCTGATCGGCGATCCTTTGCTCATCGGACTCTTCCTTAGTGGATCTTCGATTGATGGGTCTTGCTTCGGGGAATAAAAAAACCCCTCAGCCTTCCGGCTTTTCGAGGGGTTGCGCGTGACAGTTCGTTACCAGTCGGGCTAAGCCACGCGCTTGGTAAGTACGACGACGCCGACGGTAACGAATGAGATCATGCGTTCAGTGTTCCCTCTAAGTGAGATACGTGTCAATTGACCACCATCGTATCTCACCATATGGACAGTGGTGTCCGCCTACCGGACTCCCCCGCCAAAGGCCCGGGAGTCCGGTACAGGCATCAGCCGCAGTAAGCTCCCGTGGACGCGCTGTGGACCAGCTTTGCATACTTGGCCAAAACGCCCTTCGTAAACTTCGCCGGCAGGGGCTCCCAGCCAACCTTGCGGGCTTCAAGCTCCGCCGCGTCCACCAGGAGGTCGAATGAACGTGCCGCGATGTCAACACGAATGCGGTCGCCGTCCTGGACGAAGGCGATGGGACCGCCGTCGACCGCTTCAGGCGCAACGTGGCCAATGCACAAACCGGTGGTACCGCCGGAGAAGCGGCCATCGGTCAACAGCAGCACATCCTTGCCCAGTCCGGCGCCCTTGATGGCGCCGGTGATCGCAAGCATCTCGCGCATGCCCGGACCACCCTTGGGGCCTTCATAGCGGATGACCACGACGTCGCCCTTGTGGATCTCACCGTTGTCGAGTGCGTTCAGGGCCCCTTGCTCGCGCTCGAAAACGCGTGCCGTGCCCTCAAAGACGTCGGCGTCGAAGCCGGCGCTCTTCACCACAGCCCCTTCCGGAGCCATGGTGCCGTGCAGGATGGTGATACCACCGGTCTTGTGGATGGGGTTGTCCAGTGCCCGAAGGATCTTGCCGTCAAGGTCCGGCGGGTTGATCGAGGCGAGGTTCTCGGCGAGCGTCTTGCCCGTAACGGTAAGGCAGTCACCGTGCAGCAGCCCGGCGTCGAGAAGCGCTTTCATGATGACCGGCACGCCGCCGATCTTGTCCACATCAGTCATGACATAGCGGCCGAAAGGCTTTAGGTCCCCGAGGTGCGGGATCTTATCGCCGATGCGGTTGAAGTCATCCAGGGTCAGTTCAACCTCGGCTTCGCGGGCAATGGCGAGCAAGTGCAGGACTGCGTTGGTGGATCCGCCGAACGCCATGGTGACGGCGATGGCATTTTCGAACGCCTTCTTGGTCATGATGTCGCGTGCAGTGATTCCCAGGCGAAGCAGGTTCACCACGGCTTCGCCGGACTTGCGTGCAAAGTCATCGCGACGGCGGTCTGCCGATGGCGGGGCGGCCGAACCCGGGAGGGACATGCCCAGCGCCTCGCCAATGCATGCCATCGTATTGGCCGTGTACATACCGCCACAGGCGCCTTCGCCGGGACAAATGGCTTTTTCGATGCGGGTGAGGTCCTCCATGCTCATCTTGCCTGCTGCACAGGCGCCGACAGCCTCGAAGGCATCAATAAGCGTGACTTCCTTCTCCGAGCCGTCCTCGAGCTTGACCCATCCGGGCATGATCGATCCGGCATAGAGGAAGACGGAGGCGAGGTCCAGCCGGGCAGCAGCCATGAGCATGCCGGGAAGGGACTTGTCGCAACCAGCCAGGAGAACCGAGCCATCAATGCGCTCTGCCTGCATCACGGTTTCGACAGAGTCGGCAATGACCTCACGGGAAACGAGCGAGAAGTGCATGCCCTCGTGACCCATGGAAATACCGTCCGAGACGGAGATGGTGCCGAACTGCATAGGGAATCCACCACCGGCGTGGACCCCTTCCTTGGCGCCCTGCGCAAGACGGTTGAGGGAAAGGTTGCAGGGGGTAATTTCATTCCACGAGCTGGCGACACCAATTTGCGGTTTGGCGAAGTCGTCATCCCCCATCCCCACAGCACGGAACATGCCACGCGCGGGTGCGGCGTGAATTCCGTCGGTTACGACCCTGCTGCGGGGCTTGATGTCCGGTTTGGTATCTGTCGCAATTCGGGTGGCGTCGCTCATGGACCAAAGTCTATGTGTCAGCGGAAGCGGCCCACGACGTATTCGACCCGGATTAAGCACGAAGAGAAGAATATTTCCTCGCCGCCGACGGAAAACCGGCCATTTCCGTGAAGTCGCCAACTGCATCACAACCGGGGCTGGAAGGCCCCTAAACGCTGGACACCCCATTTGCAGCCACGTAACGTCGGAAATACCACTAACTGCACCCTGTGAGCAGAAGGGCCTCACCATGGACTGGTTGATTTGGGTCATTGTTATTGTGCTGATCGTCGCGATTGTTTGGTGGCTCCTGAGCCGCAACAACGCCAGGAATTCCTCAACTGCACCATTGGGCACTGCCTCTGGAACCACTGCCCCTGGAACCACTGCCGCTGGAACCACTGCCGCTGGAACCGGGGCTCCCGGACGGCCGGGCACTGCCCCACCCGCCGCAATGGAACCCAGCGACACGATGTCGATGCCGGATACGGCAGCGGCGGTGGCTGGCGTGGCGGGCCTGGCTGGGGTCACGAATATGGGGAAGGCAGCGGCTGAGGGCAGCGGCCCCGTCGAATCCAGTATGGAATCGCGCGTCGAAACCGAAGCCCACGCCGGACAGACGGTGGACGAACCTGTCGTTGAAACGCCTGAGCTCGACGAGCCAGTAGTCGATGAACCAGTGGTGGACACGGATGCACAGGTCACTGCCGGGGATGTCGATGACTGGGAGGCTGCCGGAACACCGGCATCTGTACACAGGGCGGACGAGCCCGCAGTTTCTGTGCCCGCAGCCTCTGAGCCGGAAGTTTCCGAACCATCGGTTTCTGAATCCCCCGTTTCCGCATCCCCTGAGGGAGTGACCGCGGATGATGTGACGCGCGCCGACGACGCGCCCAAGGTGGACGGGTCAGCGGCCAACGCCGCAGACGCCAACGCAGCCGATAAGGCTGAGTGGGAATCCTCGTGGACGGATGCAAGCGGCGCAGTGGTCCACCATCACGAATACACGGATCAACACTCGGCCACGCTGGCGGGAGCGGAAACCGCGGCTGCTGAAACGGACGACGACGATTCAACGGCAGCAACGGGCCATCTCGCCGCAGAGCATCCCTATGGGGTTGGCTCTGCAGGAGCCGCGGCAGACGGCACTGGCCCCGAGGGCTACCCGGTGAAGGCCAACGCTACAACGATGACCTATCACGATGAAGATACCGCCGGCTACGCCGAAGCAACCGCGGATGTGTGGTTCGAATCCGCCGCGCATGCGGAAGCGGCCGGGTTCCGCCCTCCTCCGCGGAACAGGCACTGAACGGAACAGGTACTGAGTGCTCCGCAGGTAACCGGACTCACTTCCGGGAATCGTTCGTGGGAGAGCGATATGGGCAGATATGCAGCAAATGCTGGCGACCAACCCGCCAACGGTTTCTGCCGGTTGGTGCCCACCCGGGCCGCAGTGCTGTTTCCGGCCGCTTTTTTACTGGCGGCCCTGCTGGCGGCTTGCACGGGTAGTCCGTCGTCGCCAGGTTCCGCGGCCACCCCTGACGGCTCCATCCGCTCCAGTGTCCCCGTGTCGCCCGGGACGGGCTCCACCTCCGGGTTGGTGCCACCTGCTTTTCCACCAAAATTGGAGGTACAGCAAAAGCTCGACGCCGGCCTGCAGCTGCCGTGGTCCGTCGTCTTCCTGCCGGACGGCACAGCCATCGTGTCAGAACGCGATTCGGCCCAGGTCAAAAGCATTCGTGACGGCAGGACAACGACCATCGGTGAGGTTGCCGGCGTCGATCATGGTGGCGAAGGTGGGCTTCTAGGCCTTGCCCTGTCTCCCGCCTTCGCCAGTGACCGCTGGCTTTACGCCTATTTCACGTCAGCCACGGACAACCGGATCGCCAGAATGCGCTTGTCGGAAGAGCCGGGAGGCACTTTGAGGCTCGGCGACCCTGACGTGGTCTTTTCCGGCATATCAAAGGCTTCAACCCACAACGGCGGCCGGATCCGTTTTGGTCCTGACGGCTTCCTCTATGTGGGCACCGGCGATTCGCAGCGCCGGGAACAACCCCAGGATACAAACGCATTGGGCGGGAAGATCCTCCGGCTGACTGTTGACGGACGCCCTGCTCCGGGCAACCCGTTCGGAGACAACCCCGTCTATAGCTACGGACACCGGAACGTGCAGGGTTTGGCATGGGACAGTGAGGGGAGGTTATGGGCCAGTGAGTTTGGTCCGGACGTGGACGACGAACTGAACCTGATTACCGCTGGCGGCAACTACGGCTGGCCCACAGTGACGGGCGCCCCGGGCCGCAGCGGGTTCATTGATGCCAAGGTTGTTTGGCCTTCAACCGCTGACGCGTCACCCAGCGGATTGGAAATTGCCGACGGCGTGGCCTACACGGGCGCCCTTCGCGGCCAACGGCTTTGGGCCATCCCGCTCAACGGCGACAATGCGGGTTCACCTGTGGCTTACTTCACAGGCGAGTATGGTCGCCTAAGGGATGTCGCCAAGGCTCCCGACGGGACCCTGTGGGTCCTCAGCAACAACAGAAACCCTGATTTTGCGCTGATTTTGAGGGCGTCTTCGTGAACCTACAACGCCCGGCGCCGCCGATTTCCCTCATCCGCCGAAGTCGTGTAGAGTTACATGTCGTTGCGGAGATCGCTGAGGGAACAAAAGCCCCCGGGTATGGTCGAAATCAACAGCTGCACCTCTAGCTCAACTGGCAGAGCAATTGACTCTTAATCAATGGGTTCCGGGTTCGAGTCCCGGGGGGTGCACCAAGGGAAGGCCTTGGAGTGATATTCACTCCAAGGCCTTTTTTCGTTGCTTTGTTGCGCTGGAACACCACTCTTCGTGGAATGCATCACGCCGGGCTAATTCTGGTTAGCAGCCCTCAAAAAGTGGTGTAGAGTTATCTGTCGTTGCGGACGTCACGGAGAATATGACTCCTTCGTTTTGACCGAAACAATAGCTGCACCTCTAGCTCAACTGGCAGAGCAATTGACTCTTAATCAATGGGTTCCGGGTTCGAGTCCCGGGGGGTGCACAGAATAGGAAAGGCTCCGGATCGTTGCTACGATCCGGAGCCTTTCCTGCTTTGGCTTTTCCTGCTTTCCCATGCCGGGAAATTCCTTACCGGCGTGGCTCAGGGGAATGAGTCAGCTTGACCTGGTCACGTTCGGGCGGGTCGGGTTCAAACCGGCGGGTTGGCGTCCCCCACCGAACGGTCAAGCGCGGGTATTCCGGCGAGGCCACGGACGACGATCTTGAGTTCGTCGCGCAGCCTGGCGGTGTCGACCTCAACCAGGGCCAGCACGTCCTGCTCAAGCCGCACAGCTTCGGCCAAAGCTGCAGAACCGGCGTCCGTGAGCGTCACAACGTGGCTGCGGCGATCCGAGTCGCTGCGCTGGCGGCTGACATGCCCGTGCAGCTCAAGCCGTGCAAGAGTAGTGCCCATGGTCTGCGCCTTGACCCTGGCAACTTCAGCCAAAGCAGCCTGCGTAATGGGCCCTTTCGCAGCAAGGACTTCCATGGCGATCACGCCGGCATGCGTCAGTCCGATGTTCTTCAATTTTTCATTCCATGAGATTTCCACGAGTCGCGCAGCTGTTGAAAGCAATCGCGTGGTGGGCCATCTCTCCATATCTGGCATGCCGCCAGTATATGCGTGTGGAAGCTGTCGCCGTTGCTTCCGGCCACTAAGCTGGGGAGTCGCGAACGTTAGCAAGGAGCAAATTATGGCGGAACGTCTTATTCCCGGTGATGTAGCCCCGGACTTCACTCTTCAAGACCAAGATGGCAACAACGTCAGTCTTTCCGACTTCCGTGGACGGAAAGTCATTGTCTACTTTTATCCGGCAGCATCTACGCCCGGCTGCACCAAGGAGGCATGTGATTTCCGGGACAACCTCGCGTCCCTCCAGACTTCGGGTTATGAAGTAGTGGGAGTCTCTCCAGATCCGGTGAAAGCACTGGCCAAGTTTGCGGGGGAAGAACAGCTGACGTTCCGCATACTCTCGGACGCAGAGCATTCGGTGGCCGATGCCTACGGCGCCTGGGGCGAGAAAAAGAATTATGGCCGCACCTACATGGGCCTCATCCGTTCCACGATCGTGGTGGATCCGGACGGAAAGGTCCATTTGGCCCAGTACAACGTCAGAGCCACTGGGCACGTCGCCAAGCTTCGCCGCGACCTCAAACTCGACAAGTAGCGGGTACACTGGAGGCCGGAAGAAGGCTCCGGTCAGCCCACAGGGCAGTCCAGTGGCCAGCCAGCGCGAGTGGTGAAATTGGCAGACACGCAGGATTTAGGTTCCTGTGCCTTCGGGCGTGGGGGTTCAAGTCCCCCCTTGCGCACAGCAGAGGTAACAACACAGCAGTTGGAGCAACACGACAGCAACACAGTGGTGAAGAACCACGGATTCTGAAACGCCCCCGGTTCGCTGAACATTTCATTCGGACCGGGGGTGTTCTTTCCTCAAGCAGACGGGGACCATGCCCGCAACACGCCTGAACCGGCACCGGGGGCGTTCAACTAGACTGGAATGCGGTCTGGCCGAAGCCGGCCACAGCACTTCCGACCGGCTTGAGGGGACAAGAGTGGCAAGCAGCAAGATACGGCGGCTGGGAATACTGTTCACGGCAGTCCTCGTGATTTTGGGACTGGCATCATGTACCGGAACGCCTGGGCCTGCAGCGTCGTCATCGGCAAGCAGCACGGCAGCTGCGGAGCCGACGGCTACGTTTAATTTCGGTACGGCATCCATGCCGTTGGGCCTCGACCCGGCAATGACAGCAGATTCGGAGTCATACCGCGTGACCCGCCAGGTCCTTGAGGGACTTGTAGGCGTCGACGGCACCACGGGGCAGACTACTGCCCTCCTCGCCACGGAATGGAAAGACAGCAACAACGGGCTGAGCTACGACTTCAAGCTGCGTGAAAAAGTAACCTTCCATGATGGAACGCCGTTTGATGCCGCTGCCGTTTGCGCCAACTTCAACCGCTGGTTTACGTTTCCCGCCGACCTGAGGAAGCAAGCGCCCGGGATCTCATTCCAAGGCGTCTTCAAGGCCTATTCGGACGAGCCCGTGTTTTCGATCTTCAAGGACTGCAAGGTTGTTTCCGCCAGCAACGTCCAGATCAACCTCACCCGGCCCTTCACAGGTTTCCTGCAGGCCCTGACGCTTCCCGCCTTTGCCATATCCTCCCCCGCCGCTTTGGAAGGACAGAAGGCCAACGTCCTGGACAAGGCGCAAAATGGCCAGGCGGTGTCCGCCTACGCCAGCCATCCGGTGGGGACAGGCCCTTACGCATTCACTGCCTGGGACGAACACAAGATCACGTTGACCAGCTATAAGGGCTACTGGGGCAACAGGGGCCAAATCGCCGTCATCAACTTCATTCCTTACGACCACGCCGAAACGCGCCAGCAAGCGCTCCTGGACGGCAAGATCGACGCCTACGATCTGGTGACATCCGGAACCTTTGATCAACTGGTCAAAAAGGGTGTCCAGATCATCCAGCGTGACCCGTTCTCGGTGATGTACCTCGGCATGAACCAGGCGGTTGCACCCTTGGACAAGCTGGAAGTCCGCCAAGCCATCGAGATGGCTATTGACAAGGAATCGCTCATCCGCAGGTTCTTCATAGACAACACGGCACAAGCTTCTCAATTTGTTCCCCCGAAGCTCAGCGGTTTCAACAACAATGCCCCGTCGCTGGGATACAACCCGGAGAAGGCGAAGGAGCTGCTGGAGAAGGCCGGGTACAAAGGCGAGGAACTGAAGTTCTACTATCCGCTCAACGCCACACGGGCCTACATGCCCACCCCGGAGAAGATCTACGCCGAGATCAGCCGCCAGCTCGTTGCCGTAGGCATCAATATCAAGCCGGTTCCCGTGGACTGGGAGGATGGCTATCTCCAAAAGGTGCAGTCCCCTGGCGATCACGCCCTGCACCTCCTGGGCTGGAATGGCTCCTATGCGGACGCTGACAACTTCCTGGGCCCGCTTTTCGGAGAGGCCAGGGGTGAGTTCGGATATACGGATTCGGAAGTTTTCCACAAGATCGAGCGGGCCCGCGCCCTGCCCGATGGCGATGAGCGCAATACCCAGTACCAGTCCGTCAATGCCGAGATAGCGGCCTCCGTACCGGCCGTGCCCATAGCCTTCCCCATCTCGGCGCTTGCCCTGTCCGACAAGGTGGAAAGCTATCCCGCTTCACCTGTCCTCAACGAAGTTTTCACAAACGTCCGCTTAAAGCCTTGACGATTCCCTGTAATTTCAGTATTGCGTCTGCCCGGGGATATTCTGTGACAGCCAGTGCCGCCGCTAACGGAGATTGATCGTGACCTTCATTTCCAAGACTCAACATGCCGACGTCGTCCTTATTGGCGGCGGAATCATGAGTGCCACCCTTGGTGCGTTCATCAAGCAACTCGAACCCACCTGGACCATCTCCCTCTTTGAACGACTCGAAGAAGCGGGACTCGAAAGCTCCGGACCATGGAACAACGCCGGCACCGGACATGCTGCGCTGTGTGAGCTTAACTACTCCCCCGCGGCCAAAGACGGCTCTGTGGATCCTTCCAAGGCCATCCACATCAATGAGCAGTTCCAACTTTCGCGTCAGTTCTGGTCCCATCTGGTGGACAGCAATGTCATTGGCTCCCCCAAGGGCTTCATAAACACTGTTCCGCACATGAGCTTCGTCATCGGCGACGATCACGCGAACTTCCTGAAGACCCGGTACGAGGCCCTCAAGCCCAACACGCTGTTCCGCAGCATGGAATACACCGAGGACCAGGACAAGATCGCCAAGTGGGCACCCCTGATCGTCAAGGGCCGGGACCGCAAGCAGCGCGTTGCAGCCACCCGCGCGGCGGAAGGCACCGACGTCGATTTCGGCGCCCTGACCCGTGAACTGACCGGCTACCTGCGGGCCACCGGCGCCGAGGTCAACTTTGGCCACGACGTCACCAACATCCATCGTGCATCAGGTGGCGGTTGGGATCTTTCCCTCAAACACCCCAAATCAGGTGAGCACGGCCGCATCCACGCCAAGTTCGTCTTCGTGGGCGCCGGTGGTGGCGCACTGCACCTGCTTCAAGCCTCGGGCATCCCGGAAAGCAAAGGCTATGGCGGATTCCCCGTCTCCGGCCAGTTCTTCCGCTGCACGGACGAGTCCATCACCTCCCAGCACAGCGCCAAGGTATATGGCCAGGCGTCCGTTGGCGCCCCACCCATGTCCGTCCCCCACCTGGATACCCGGTTTGTTGAGGGCAAGCGTTCACTCCTCTTTGGGCCGTACGCTGGTTTCTCCACGAACTTCCTGAAGACCTCCAGCTACCTGGACCTTCCGCTGTCCATCCGCCCGGGGAATATCATTCCGATGCTGGCGGTGGCCAAGGACAATATGGACCTCACTGCTTACCTCATCAAAGAGGTAGCCAAGCGCCACGAGGCGAAGGTGGAGTCCTTGCGTGAGTACTATCCCGAGGCCGTTGGCGCTGATTGGGAGCTGATCACTGCAGGCCAGCGCGTCCAGATCATCAAGAAGCACCCGCAAAAGGGCGGCATACTGCAGTTCGGTACTGAGGTCATCGCGTCCCGTGATGGTTCAATCGGCGCCCTTTTGGGTGCGTCTCCGGGAGCTTCCACGGCTGTTCCGATCATGATTGAGCTGTTGCAGAAGACGTTCCCCAAGAACTTCAAGGGTTGGCAGTCCAAGCTCAAGGACATGATGCCGGGCTATGGCGTGAAGCTTAACGAGAACCCGGAGCTTGCCGCCGAGCTTGAGGCAAGCACTGCACGGTCGCTGCAATTGGAAGTGGCCAACGCCCTCCAGGGCTAGGCCGGCCGGGGCTGCGGCCGGGTTCCCGTCAGCCGAATTATTCCGTAGATCTCAGGAGACTATGCAATGTTCCGCCTGGCCACGTTGTCCCTGGGAAACCGTGCCCTGATCGCGCTGATCACCGTCTTTGCGGCGGTGTTCGGCGTGATCACCATGGGCTCGCTCAAGCAGGAACTTATTCCGTCGATCGAGTTCCCGCAGATCACCGTCATTACCTCCATGCCGGGCGCTTCTCCCGAAGTGGTGGACAAGCAGCTGAGCAGGCCCCTTGAGACGGCCCTGAACAGCGTCGAGGGACTTGAGTCCACTACCTCCACATCCCGCAATGGTGTTTCGCAGATCACCATGGTGTTCACGTACGGCTCCAACCTTGACCGTGCACGGAACCAGATCGACCGCGCGATATCCAACGCCAAACGCGTGCTTCCGGCCGACGTCGAACCTCAATCCATTGCCGGCAACATCAGTGACTTTCCGATCGTGTTCCTGGCTGTCTCCTCTGACAAACCGCTCAGCGAACTCAATGCCGACCTCCAGCGCTTGAGCGTTCCCCGACTGCAAAAAATCGACGGCGTACGCGGCGCCGATCTGACTGGCGGCTCCAAGCAGCACATCCTGATCCAGCCCCGCCCTGCCGATCTTGCGGCGAAGGGTGCGTCCATCCAGTCGATCAGCAGCGCACTGAAGAACAACGGTGCCCTGGTTCCTGTGGGCACCATAGAGGACCAGGGCAAAACCCTGTCCCTGCAACTGGGCAGCCCGGTTGATTCCCTTGACGTCATTAAGGGCTTGCCGATATCCGGCGCCAAGGATTCCGCCACCATCGGAACTGTGGCTGATGTCAGCATCGAGGACGATGCCGCCACGTCCATCACGCGCACGAATGGCAAGCCAACGCTGGCGCTGTCAGTCACCAAGAAGCCCGAAGGCGACACTGTGGCGATTTCGCACGCGGTGCGGGACGCACTTGCGCCGATGGAAGCAGAGTTGGGGAACAACGCTGCCTTCACGCCAGTCTTCGACCAGGCTCCCTTCATAGAGAAGTCCATCAAGGACCTCACCACCGAAGGGCTCCTTGGCCTGGGATTTGCCGTCGCTGTCATCCTTGTCTTCCTCATGTCCGTGCGGTCCACGCTGGTTACCGCAGTGTCGATCCCGCTTTCCCTCTTAATTACGTTCATCGGCATTTCCGCCGCGGGCTACTCGTTGAACATCCTTACTCTCGGTGCGCTTACCATCGCCATTGGCCGTGTGGTTGATGATTCGATCGTGGTGATCGAGAACATCAAGCGGCACTTAAGTTATGGCGAGCACAAGCTGGCCGCCATCCTGACCTCCATCCGGGAAGTTGCCGGCGCTATCACTGCGTCCACCCTGACCACAGTGGCTGTCTTCCTGCCCATCGCCTTCGTTGGGGACCTCGCGGGCGAGTTGTTCCGGCCCTTTGCCCTGACGGTAACCATCGCCCTGTTGTCATCCCTGCTGGTTTCCCTCACGATCGTTCCAGTCCTGGCTTACTGGTTCCTTCCTTCGCCCCGCCAGGATGCCGAAGCATCAATCACGCGCAACGAGGCTGCTGCGAAGGCCCGGGAGGCCGAGCAGCGCAGCCGGCTCCAGCGGGGTTATTTGCCTATCCTCGCGAAGACCCAGAAGCACCCCGTCCTTACTTTGTCTGCGGCGGCCTTGGTGCTGGTGGCGACGGTCGCGGTATCGCCGCTGCTTGCCACGGACCTGCTGGGGAGATCCGGCGAGAACAGCATGACAGTGCGCCAGGTCCTTCCCGCAGGAACGAGCCTGGAGGCCACCAGCGCTGAAGCCACCAAGGTGGAGGATACGCTCCGGGGCATGGAGGGCATCAAGGACGTCCAGGTGACGTCCGGTAACGCCCAGTCCGGCTTCGCCGCGCTAACGTCAACTGGTTCCTCCAACTCGACCTTCACGATCGTTACGGACGAGAAAGCGAACCAGAAGAAGCTTCAGGATGATGTCCGCTCCAAGCTCCAGGGTGCAGCGGGCAAGATCAGTGTGGGTTCCCAGCAGGGCGGATTTGGCACATCATCGACGGTGGACATCACCATCAAGGCCGCCAATTCCGCTGATCTTCAACCTGCAAGTGACACCATGGTCAAGGCGATGCAGGACGTACCCGGCAGCACCGAGGTGTCTACTAACCTCGCCGCGAACCAGTCCGTGGTCCAAGTGCGCGTGGATCGTGCGAAGGCAGTGGCCGCCGGTCTGACGGAGGAGCAGGTGGGGGCTTTCCTGGCGTCGACCGTCAGCCCGGTTCCGGCAGGTACGGTACGCATCGAGACCAACGACTACCCCGTCCAGATTGGAAAGGGAACGCGCTTTACCAGCATCGTGGCGGTACGCGCACTGCCACTTCCGACGCCGCGTGGTCCTGTGTCGCTGGAGAGTATCGCGACCGTGGAACAAGTCGATACGCCGGTGTCCATCACCAGCAGCAACGGCCAGCGGACCGCGAAGGTGACGGTGACGCCGTCGGGGTCCAACCTTGGCAGCGTCAGCACGGAAGTTCAGAAGCGGTTGGCGTCCGTTGACTTGCCTGCCGGCGTCACTGCCGCGATCGGTGGTGCCACGACGCAGCAGGCGGAGTCCTTCCGGCAACTTGGCCTGGCTCTCCTGGCCGCGATCGCGATCGTCTACGTGATCATGGTGGCCGCCTTCAAATCGTTGGTGCAGCCGCTGATCCTCCTGGTTTCCGTCCCCTTCGCTGCCACGGGCGCTGTGGGCTTGCTGTTGGCTACGGGCGTTCCGCTGGGTTTGCCATCGCTGATTGGCATGCTGATGCTTGTTGGCATCGTGGTCACCAACGCAATCGTGCTGATCGACCTCATCAACCAGTACCGCAAACCCCACAACCGCACGCCGGGCATGAACGTGGCTGATGCCATTACCCACGGTGCCCGTCAGCGCCTGCGCCCCATCCTGATGACGGCGTTGGCCACGGTGTTCGCGCTGACTCCGATGGCCCTGGGCCTCACTGGTGGCGGTGGTTTCATTTCGCAGCCGCTGGCAATCGTCGTGATCGGTGGCCTGGTGTCCTCGACGGCGCTAACACTCATCCTGGTCCCCGTCCTTTACAAGCTGGTGGAGGGACGCCGGGAGAAAAAACAACTCCTGAAGCAATTGCAACACCGTCCCGAAGTCACACCCGGTCCGGGAAACGGCGGGAACGGCAAGGACGACTTCGCCGATTGGACCACTGGAATGGTGCCCCGCGTTACCGGACGCCGGGCGGCAAACAACCCCGCGGAGTAGCGCCGCATCACAGCCAACAGGGCCGGGAACAATTCCCGGCCCTGTCCTGTTACAGGCAGTGATACATGCAAATGCATCTAGTTTGGGATACACTGTTTACAGAGCCCGGCACCACGGGCAGGGAGAAAGGCACATCATGCAGATCGGCGTATTCAGCGTCAGTGACATCACCACTGACCCCACCACGGGCCGCACGCCCACGGAGAACGAACGCATCAAGGCCTCGGTTGCCATCGCCAAAAAGGTTGAAGAAATCGGCATGGATGTCTATGCCATTGGCGAGCACCACAACCGGCCCTTCTTCTCATCCTCCCCCACCACCACCCTGGCCTACATCGCAGCCCAGACCGAGCGCATCACCTTGTCCACGGCCACAACCCTGATCACCACGAATGACCCGGTCAAGATCGCCGAGGACTTCGCGATGCTGCAGCATCTCTCCGATGGCCGGGTAGATCTGGTGCTTGGGCGCGGGAACACAGCTCCTGTATACCCCTGGTTCGGCAAGAACATCCAGGACGGGATCGAGCTCGCGATCGAAAACTACAGCCTGCTCCGCAAGTTGTGGGATGAGGATACGGTCAATTGGTCGGGCAAGTTCCGCACACCACTGCAGAACTTCACGTCCACACCGCGCCCCTTGGACGGCGTTGCCCCCTTCGTGTGGCACGGATCAATCCGCACGCCGCAGATCGCCGAAGTAGCTGCCTACTATGGCGACGGCTTCTTCGCCAACAACATCTTCTGGCCCAAGGAGCACTACCAGCAGTTGATCGGCCTCTACCGCGAGCGCTACGAGCACTATGGGCACGGCACGGCCGACCAGGCAATCGTGGGATTGGGTGGCCAGTTCTTCATGAGGAAGAATTCCCAGGACGCCGTCAAGGAGTTCCGCCCCTACTTCGACAACGCGCCGGTGTACGGCCACGGCCCTTCCTTGGAGGACTTCACCTCACAGACTCCCCTGACCGTGGGCAGTCCGCAGGAAGTCATCGAGAAGACGCTCACCTTCCGTGAGTTCTTTGGCGACTACCAGCGGCAGTTGTTCCTGATCGATCACGCAGGTTTGCCCCTGAAGACCGTACTGGAGCAGCTTGACCTCTTCGGCGAGGAAGTCCTTCCCGTGCTCCGCAAGGAATATGCTGCCTTGAAGCCGGCCACCGTGCCGGACGCGCCGACGCATGCTTCCCGCGTTGCTGCCGCCATGGAGGCCAGCGTCAACGAGTCTGCTCCAGCTGGAGCCCCGGGTCAGGAGGCCTGATGTCCAGCCCTTCGGCGTCATCCGCCGTTCGCCTCGCGGCCGAGACCTGGGAGTCGCTGTTCCGCTCCCAGGTGGCGGTGATGCGGAAACTTCAATCAGGTCCTGCGTTCAAATCACTGCCCGTGAAGGAGTACGACGTCCTGTTCACGCTCTCGCGATGCCCTTCGGGCCAGCTGCGGTTGAACGAGATCAATGACAAAGTGCTGCTGAGCCAGTCCAGCCTGAGCCGTTTGGTGGACCGTCTGGAGAAGCGCGGTTTGGTGGAACGGACAACAGCGCCCGACGACGGCCGTGGAGTGCTGCTGTCCCTGACCGAATCAGGCAGCGAGCTGCAAAAAACAATTGGCCGGGAACACGTGCGTGATATTGCGCAACTCGTGGGGCCGGCGCTGACTGTGGAGGAGCAGCGCGAGCTGTTGCGGCTGACGGAGAAGCTGCGGGCCTCGGTGTCAGGACACCAGGGGACGCACGGGTAAGCCTGCCACCCTGCGCAGGTTAATTTCAGCGCAGGTTATCTCAGCGCAGGCGGACGAGCTGCCGTGGATCCTCCATTGGGAGCTCACCGTTGACTGATGCACTGACTTTGAGGGTCTTCAGCGACAGGCTGCCACCTACAGTGGACAAGAAGGCTGTGTCTGAAGAATCCCGTCCTGCCGTAATGCGAAGCATGGACCCGCGGGGCGCCAGCCCCGTGGGATCGATGATGTGCCATTCATTCTCGATGTAGGCCTCTGCCACAGCGTGGAAGTCCATGGGGCTCAGACCGGGTGCGTACACAGCCGCGAGGCGGGCGGGAACATCCTTGGACCGCAACAGGGCGATGGCCAGATGGGCGAAGTCACGGCATACACCCCGGCGGTGGAGAAGCGTCTCCACCGCCCCGTCGGTTCCTCGTGAGGACCCACTGACGTAACGAAGCTCTCCGTTGACCCAATCGCGGACAGCGTGGAGCAGTTCGGCCCCGCCAAGGCTGCCGAACTCGGCGTAAGAGGTGGGCAGCAACCGATCAGATTCGGCGTAGCGGCTCGGCCGGACGTACCGGATGAGTTCCATCGGAGAGGGTGTGTCGCATTCTGCGAAGCCATGGACCGTTGCCTGGTAGTCAACCGTCACTTCGCTGGGCTCCGCGAATTCCATATATTGGAAGCGGCCCCCGTGATGGTCGCTGAGTTCAGCGAAAGGAATCTCGTTCCCATCCAGAGTGATGGAGAGTGTTTCCGTCACTGACTCGTACCCCGGATTGTTGGCCACGGCAATGGCCATGGCCACTTTCGTGTTGGCTACAGTCTTGAAAACGAGCTTGGCAGCAACGTTGCGTTCCATTGATCTCCGGGGTGGGTTGCGGCGGGACAGCCCCCGATGTCGCCGTTGTGTGGATCAGCCAACCGCAGGACTACAGATTGACCTTCAGAGACAGTAGCATCCGTTGGACGTTCGCGAATTCAGAATCGTGGGCGACGTACTTCGCGGCCAGGTCCAAGGTGTCAAAAGTCTTTGCGGGGGCTACTTTTTCATCGGCGGCGAAGGCATGGACCGCCGTGACATCCCCGAAAGAGTAGTCGCCCTTGCCGGCAGGCCCCTGAACGCGGTTCCTCAGTTCGCAGGCATGCCCGTCGGCGCCAGCCACCATGTTGGTGATGCCATAGGATCCGAAGAATTTGTAGCCCTGGATCACGCGGAAAACGACGCGGGGATCAATGGTGTCCGAACCATCGGAGTGCGGAACATCCAGTGGCACACTGCTGATAACAACGTAGGGATGGCTTTGGCCCGCGGGGCAGGAGATTGGACCTGCAGGAGGCAGACCTGTCTGCAGGGTCGCGATGTATCGGCCCCCGCCATCTTTGACTTCGACCTTCAGGGCACCGGGCAATGAGCCGGCTTGAGCCGTGACCGACTGGGCAATCCAATCGCCGGGGAGTTCGAAGCTGATTTTTTTGGCGGGATCCGTGTAGGTCTTCCAGGTCAACGCCGTGGCTGCCGGGCTCGGGTCAGAGCTGGTTGCAGCACTTGAGCCGGGTGTCGCGGACGGCGGGTTGGAGACGGCGTCTCCTGGCGGCGTCGTGCTTTTCGACCCGGAGCCTTGGGACGGGAGGCCTGACTCTGAACCATTGGGATGGGAGCCGGAGGTCTGGGAAACCTGTGGCCCCTTGTTTTCAGTGGAACAGGCCGCGGTAGTTGTCAGCAGGACAGCACCCAGTACCAATGCGCCGAACCGAAGCTTCGCCGTCATGCCGTTGGGGTAGGGAGTGCCGTTCATGCGCACAGCTTATCGGCGGGGAAGGTCCGACACGGGATTTGACGGCGTACTAGGTGTATTGACCACGGACGTTGATGACGCTCGGCGTGGTTTGGTGACATGAAGAAGACCTCCGGGTGGAGTGGGGCTTGTCTAGAGTCCAAT